>CADCTM010000855.1 GCA_902805485.1 uncultured Coleofasciculus sp.
CGGGAACAATTAGTAATCTAACGCCAACGCCAACACCAATACCAACACCAATCCCAACACCTCCTCCATCGCCTATTCCTCCGAGTGCAACGATTTTTTCGAGAGGCAAAAATCAGGGAGGTACGGTTACAATTCAACATAATGGTGGACCGGACAATGATTCATTTATTGTGGGGAGTTTGTTATCTGGTAACGGTTTAGTTGGAGCAATTAATACTAATGCTGGCATCCTGTCAGCAGGAACATTTCCTGTTCTTGCCACTGATGCCACGGCGGCGGGAACACCTAATGGAATTATTATTAATTCTGTTAATACTGCACCAACTTTAATTGTAAATCCTCAACTATCGGGGCAAGTTGATCAACAATTGACTTTCACTTTTGCGGATCTTAATGTGTTTGTGAATGATCTAAATAGCGATCGCACTCGTGATAATACCGTTGTCGTGATTGACGCGATTACTGCTGGCTCGTTAACAAAAAATGGTGTTCCTGTTGTCGCGGGGCAGACTACGGTGTCTCCAGGCGATATTTTGGTTTATACGCCCCCCACAGGTGTTGTTGGTCAAATTTCCCCATTCACACTCCGGGCAAGCGATCTCGTTTCCGTTTCCCTAGCAAAAGCGATCGCGATCAATCTCACCCCAGCACCCATCCCCACACCAACACCAACACCAACACTGCCATCCCCAACTCCCACCGCAACACCATCCCCACGCCCAACGAGAAACCTTTTACCTGAAGAGAAAGCACCGCCAAGAATGCGGGTAAATTTTGAACTGCCAGCGCTTAAAATCGACCTAATTATGGGTCAACTTGAAGAAGCTTTCACGCAACAATTTGAGCAATACTTTGGGCAAGCCACCCCAACAGCAATCAAATCCTTGGATGACGGGCGCGAACTTTTGAGTCAAATTGAGAAAGCAACAGGTGTTAAACCAGCATTAATTTATGTGACATTTGTGCCTCAAGCGATCGCTAGCATACAACTGTCAGAAAAACCCAAAGCGCAAGCAAGCGACCAGCTTGAACTCGTTGTCATCACAGCCAAAGGTACGCCCATTCGCAAGCGCCTGTCAGGGGCACTACGGGGAAAAGTCCTCAAAGAGGCTCAGGAATTCCGCAAACAAGTCACAAACTTCCGCAGCCGTCAGGGGTATCTTGCCTCATCTCAACAGCTTTATCAGTGGCTGGTAGCATCACTGGAGAGCGATTTACAAGCAAGAGAAATCAAAAATCTTGTCTTCCTGATGGATACCGGCTTGCGTTCCGTACCCGTTGCGGCACTCCACGATGGGAAAGGCTTTCTCATTGAGCGCTATAGTGTTGGACTGATGCCAAGTCTCAGCCTTACGGATACGCGCTACAAAAACATCAAAGACGCCAAAATTTTAGCGATGGGTTCGGAGACATTTACCGACCAAAAACCCCTACCCGCCGTACCGACGGAAGTGGCAACTATTTCCGGACGCCTGTGGCAAGGCAAGTCCTTCCTCAACAACGCCTTCACCTTAGAAAACCTCAAGCAAGCACGACAGCAACAGCCTTATGGCATCATTCACCTAGCGACTCATGGCGAATTCCAATCAGGCACCCCGAATAACTCCTACATCCAATTGTGGGATACCAAGCTGCGCCTCGACCAAATACGGCAACTCGGTTGGAATAATCCGCCTGTGGAGTTATTAGTATTAAGTGCCTGCCGTACCGCTTTGGGTGATGAACAAGCGGAGTTAGGCTTTGCGGGGTTAGGTGTACTAGCGGGGGTTAAATCAGCGCTGGCAAGTCTTTGGTATGTCAGCGATGTAGGGACACTTGGAGTCATGACCGATTTTTATGAACAATTAAATAGCGCCCCCATCAAGGCGGAGGCACTACGGCAGACTCAATTGGCAATGCTTAAAGGGCAAGTGCGCCTAGAAAACGGAAAACTACGTACCCAGAAAACAGAGATTTCCTTGCCAGCGGAATTGGCAAGTCTAGGCAATCAAACACTAGATCATCCCTATTATTGGGCGGCATTTACAATGATTGGTAATCCTTGGTAAAAGACATCCTGATTTAGTCGTTCAATTTACGCAAGGGAAAGACAACTGGGGTCTCCAAATCCCCAATTTTAATTTGGGTATTCTTTAAAATTCCTTCGTTTTCTTTGGAGAATTTTACCTTCATATCTAGAGGACTGCCGACTTGAAAATTAATCTTGACTTTGGCTATACGTAACTCCATCGGTTCAAGATAAAGCGCCCCTAAATCAAGTGTATGCCAATCGATTAAGTCTCCAACCTCATAGGAAACACGCAGATCCGAAGTATCATGTTTGGAGCAAAGTTCAACAGTAACTTGCTGGGATTTTTCCATGTTTTTAAGACATTATTATGCGACAAAAGAAGAACTATTGGCAGGAAAGTTGTTAATGCACCTTGCTGATTAATTAACTAATGCCACGGTTGAGGAATGAAGTTGCTCTGCCCAGTGACTAAGACCATAAGTATTCAAGCGATAACTTAGGGGATGAGCAATCAAACGGGCTGTACTTTCAAACAATGTATCAATTTCAATTAAACCGTTTTCTTTTAAAGTCCGACCGGTTGAAACTAAATCAACAATTGCCTCTGACATTCCTGTGATTGGACCAAGTTCTACAGAACCATAAAGTGGGATAATTTCTACAGGTAAATCCAGATTGTTGAAGTATTCGCGGGCACAGTGAACAAACTTTGAAGCAACACGACCGTGGGGAGGCAGTTCTAAAGAACGTCGATATGGGCTAGAATCGCGTACTGCCACTGACAATCGGCATTTACCAAATTCTAAATCAGCTAAGTGAGCCACTTGGGAGGTTTTTTCCCGGAGGACATCGTAGCCGACAATTCCTAATTGAGCTTGACCGTATTCTACGTAAACTGGGACATCATGCGCTCGGACTAGTAAGGCTTTAGCTGTGCCAGTTGGGTCTTGAATTTGCAGTTGACGGTTGGATTTGTCGAGAAATCCGCTAAAGTCTAAGCCAACGGATTGCAACAGTTTAATACTATCGTTGAGAAGTGCGCCTTTCGGTAATGCAACGGTCAGCATGGAAAAATTAGTTCTACTTAGGGTGGCAGTTGCGCGATTTGGCTCTGGATTGATGCCAGAAGCGTCGCGTTTTTATATTAAGTTGGAATTACTACTGTTTTAAGTAAACCGCGTTTTTGCGAGCTGCTGCAAGCTGCGGCGCTAGGTGATGTAATGCTTCAACATTAGTGAAGCTGGATGACTTTAGCCTCTAAGACAATGCTGTATTTAGTTCATCTTCGAGATTGTGCGGCAGATTAGCCATTAATTAACTTTTAATTTTCCATTTTTAATTGTGATGACTCAGCTTACTTTGATTATTGGTAACAAAAATTATTCCTCCTGGTCGATGCGTCCTTGGTTAGCGATGAAGCAAGCAGGAATAGATTTTGCTGAGGTACGGATTCCCCTGGATATGCCAACGACATATGAGGAAATTCGCCGCTATTCTCCTTCTGGAAAAGTACCAGTTTTGCAAGATGGGAACCTTACAGTTTGGGATTCTCTGGCAATTTGTGAATATGTTGCAGAATGCTTTGCCCCAAATTTATGGCCAGAAGATAGGATAGCAAAAGCTGTGGCGCGATCAATAAGTGCAGAGATGCATTCTGGCTTTGCCAATTTACGGCAAAATATGCCAATGAACTGCCGCGCCCGACTTTGTTTTTTGGGTATAAATCTAGCAGTGCAAGCTGATATTGATCGGATTACGTCGATTTGGCACAATTGTCGGGAAAAGTTCGGCAGTGGCGGTGACTTACTATTCGGTAATTTTACAATTGCTGATGCGATGTTTGCTCCCATCGTCTCGCGGTTTGTTACTTATGAGGTGAAGCTGGATAGCGTTGCACAAGCTTATGTTGAGGCAGTTTGGAATCTGCCGATGATGCAAGAATGGATAATGGCGGCGAATTTTGAAAGTGAAAGTATTCCTAACCTGAAGCTTTAGCGGCGAATCAGTGGGCGGCGTGATAATAAAAGCTGATAGCTCAAACCGATACGATGCGAATCCTTTTAGTTGATGACGAAGTTGAGCTGACTATCCCCCTAAGTCGCGTTTTAAATCGTGAGGGTTATGGTGTTGATGTCGCTTATGATGGGATGTCGGGGAGTCGGTTGGCAGCACAAGGCATTTACGATCTGCTAATTTTAGATTGGATGTTGCCGCAGCTTTCTGGGTTAGAAATTTGCCAGCAATTGCGACGCTCTGGACGCACAACCCCGGTACTTTTCCTTACCGCTAAAGATACCCTAGATGACCGAGTACGCGGCTTAGATGCGGGTGCTGATGACTATTTGGTGAAGCCGTTTGAACTGCGGGAGTTGTTGGCAAGAGTCCGAGCATTACTACGGCGTTCGACAACTACAGATAGTACAACAAGTCACCGCCTACGAGTTGCTGACTTGGAACTGGATACAGAAAATCAGTTGGCGTATCGCGGCGAACGTTTAATTGAGTTATCAGAAAAAGAAAGTCAGCTCCTGGAATATTTTATGCGCCATGCGGGTCAGTTGTTGATCCACGGGCAAATTTATCAGCAGTTGTGGGCGGAGGATGAACAACCGAGTAGTAATGTTTTAGCTGCTTTGGTGCGTTTGTTGCGCCGCAAAATTGAAGGAAAAGGTGAAACGCCGTTAATTCATACGGTGTATGGGAAAGGTTATCGGTTTGGAGAGAGTGGGTAAGCTTATTTTTTCTCGTAGAGGCATTTTGGCGGAACGTTTCTTGCCTTGAGTGACTAAATCGTGAAATGGTAGTGAATAATGTTCAATTTCTTCGATATTACCAGTGACGCAGTTTAATCTTTCTCTTCCGATTCGGGCTGGAATTGTCGGGACTGGGTTTGCGGCAAAGTTGCGTGCTGAGACTTTGCAGGCGGATACGCGATCGCATTTAATGGCTGTTAGTGGGCATACTCCCGAAACTACTCAAGATTTTGCGACTAAGTACGATGCTTTTGCAATTGATTCTTGGCAGCAGTTGGTTGAGCATCCGGATCTTGATTTAGTGATAATTTGTACAATTAATCGTGATCATAGTGCGATCGCTCATGCTGCTCTTAAGGCAAATAAACACGTTGTTGTCGAATACCCGCTTTCTCTCAATCCTGCCGAAGCCGAAGCCTTAATTGCCCTTGCCGAAGCAAAAGGTAAACTGCTTCATGTCGAACATATTGAACTATTGGGCGGCTTGCATCAAGCCTTACGCCAATCATTACCCGAAATTGGCAACGTCTTTTATACCCGTTACGTTACCATCTTTCCCCAGCGTCCTGCACCAAGGCGTTGGACATATAATCATGAACAATTTGGCTTCCCTTTCAGTGGTGCCGTCTCCCGAATTCATCGACTAACTGACTTATTTGGCAAGGTAGCGTCTGTAAGTTGTCAGTCGCGTTTTTGGGAAGATGATGATTATTATACTGCCTGTTTGTGTACAGCACAATTACGTTTTAATAACGGCATTATTGCTGAAGTAACTTATGCAAAAGGGGAAGCTTTTTGGCAAACTTTACGCAATTTTGAAGTGCATGGAGAACAAGGGACACTGCTTTTTGAAGGCGATGAAGGCAGTTTAATTCGGGGAGAGGAAAGGACACCGATTGAAGTAGGGGGAAGACGCGGATTGTTTGCGAAAGACACAGGGATGGTATTGGATTATTTAGTGGAAGGCACACCTTTATATGTCTCATCTGCGGCAAGTTGTTATGCCTTGAAGGTGGCGGATGGGTTGCGTCAGTCGGCAGAAACGGGAAAGGTAGTTTTAATCGGTTAGTTGCACAACCCAACGGCGAAATAGTTCAACAATAATACTCCAGCGTCCATCTTTCTCGGCAATTACATCATGGCGCTTCAAGGTTTCCAGGGCATCATCTAACGTTTCTGCCTGTAGGGGGGCACGGCTATGCGCCCCTACCCATGTATGGAATTGTGCCTTTAATTCCTCCAAACTTAACCCGTCTGTATAAGGTGCAAGGGCTTTTAAGATCATCTGCTGTCCCTTGGCACCCCGCGCCGCTTGTCCCCAAACGCCGTAAAAATAGCCGCTTCCTGAAGAGAAGAAGTCAGGATGATTAATCACAGCTTCCACATCCTCGACTGTGAAGACTGGATTACGAGAACGTCCTTGTTGGAAAACATAGTCATTGTAGCGGCGAACAAGCCGGAATCCTACGAGTTGCACTAAGTAAGGTTGACCTGCTGTCAAATTATGGATTAAGTCTAAGGCTTCTGGGATGTAGTCGAGGAGAAATTCTTGATCTGGATTAGCTAAAATTTGACGAGTGACGCCAGGTTCCATAAAGCCAACGCGGATTGAGATGACACTGGCAAAGAAGGGTTGAAAATAATCTGCTGTCATCTCATCTAAAGTATGTAAACCTGCCAAGGCAAAGGCAATTTTAGAACTCATTTGCACTTGCCCTCGCAGAAAACCCATAAAGTCTGTGGGGATTTTTCCGGTTTCTATTAGTTCCTCGATTTTCTCGAATTCGTCTAGGGCAATAATTAAGCCACTATCTAAATTAGCAGCGACCTGTTTGAGATAGCGTTTAAAGGTAGGGTAGGGGAGGTTTAGCAAGTCATCATCATTGGGTGGAGGCAAGTTTACTGCTTCAGAAATGGCATCACAAATTGTTATCAAAACTTCTCCAACTCCTTGAGGGCTATCTCCCACATTGAGCAAGTTGACATAAGCAACTTTTACGCCTTCCCCCAAGCATCGCGCCGCATTCAGCAGGATGGAAGTTTTACCCATGCGCCGATGCCCGTAGATGACGACTGACTGGAGATGATGACCTCTAACCCAAAGTTCCTCTAATTGTCGCATGATGTCTTCCCGCCCGACGAAGAGGTTGCCTTCCCGACTTCACCCGCAATTTTCAATAAGGCGGTTTGCCAAGTTTGGGCAATATTTAGGATTAATTCACCTTCAGCTTGAGGCAGGGTTTCGGCATTATCGATGATGCTGCGGAGTTCTCCTAATGCGCGGTTGAGGGTTAGGGAACGGGTGAAATTAGACACGCTGCGCTGAACAATTTGGGTATCTTCTACAACTCGACGCAGAGTATTAAGGGCTTTCCAGGTAATTGGACGGAGATAGGGTTCGGTTGGGAAGGTGGGAAGTTGTAGGGTGGCGATGGTAGATGGTTCTTTTGTGTCGTGGAAGGCTGCTAAAGTTTCGGCGAGGATGAACATTTCCTCACCGTAGAGGAAAGGACGCACTACTGCAAAGGCTTGCATTGCTTCTATTGGTTCTTTGTCGTGCAAAAGCCAGAAACCCTCGGCAGTGGCATGGCCAGGGGTGTCTATTTTTAAGCTGGTATTTGTTATGAAACGATGTAAAAGTCT
>CADCTM010000856.1 GCA_902805485.1 uncultured Coleofasciculus sp.
GTAGAAGCTTACAAACAAGAGTCTGGTTCTGATGCGGCAAATCGCTTCTTACAGCGGGTTCTTTATGGGATTAATCGCCTTAAGTTGTTTTGGTACGACGATCTACGACACTATATTAATGAGCGATCGCTTTATTTGCAAAAAGTTCGTAACCAAATTGAGGCGTCTTGGCAGGAGTGGGAACTCGCACAAATAGATGTCGCGGCACTGCAAGAATTGGATGTAAACCGTGCCTTAACGGAACGTGCGGCGTTTGATCTTAATCCCCCACTATCAGAAGATAGTAAGTATCTGCGCTACGAAATGACGGAAGCAGGGTATCAGCATCTATTAGCGATCGCTTCTTTCGATGGTTTAGTTGAAGCTAGCCGACTTTCGCGCATTTTAGGCGGTGCAGCAAATGAAGTGCAGTGTACCCTAACGCGAGTGCTGATTGAAGAATATGGCAACGGTCGGCTTTCTCGCAAGCATTCTACCTTTTTTGCCCAAATGTTAGCTGAATTCGGGATGCATACCGAACCAGAAGCCTATTTCGATATAGTACCTTGGGAAGTCTTGGCTTCAATTAACCACAACTTTTTGCTAACAGAATGTAAGCGCCATTTCCTGCGTTATAACGGTGGATTAGCGTATTTTGAAGTAGCTGGACCTGCCGTTTATCGAAATTATCTCGCTGCCGCACAACGCTTGCAACTTTCGGATGCTGCAATGGGATATTGGGAGTTGCACATTAAGGAAGATGAACGGCACGGACGTTGGATGATGGATGATGTCGCGTTCCCATTAGTACAAAGATATCCTAATGAGGCTTGGGAAATTGTATTGGGATACGACCAAGAGAAGTTAATAGGCGATCGCGCTGGCGCTGCGGTAGTGAAGCTAGTACGCGAAGCTGACAAGTCTCAATTATCAGCGCTTACTGGGGATAATTAAACAGTAATTTTGCTGATTTTATAAAAAAGAGCGATCTAAAAGTGTAGGGCGGGTTGGGCATTACACTCGTATTCAAACTAACTTTTTGATCTTCAAAACCCCGCCTTT
>CADCTM010000857.1 GCA_902805485.1 uncultured Coleofasciculus sp.
TAGCCATTAGTTATTTTTTAAAATAAAAAGTTGCTCCCAGTAAACTGGTTAAAATGTCTTAGCCCCCCTTATTAAAAAAGTCTGGGAATTTCTTCCTAAAATTCTGCCGAAAACTCTAATAATGTCTTATCCCCCCTTAATAAGCCGGAGCGACCGGAGCTTTAGTGAGGATGAGGAGGTTGGGGGGATTTCTTCCTAAGGACGTTGTGACGTTACAAACTGCTTGCGCTTTGCTCGTAAACTCAAATACTCCTGAGCTTCCTTATACAAACGACTCCTTTCCTTGGAGTCAAAAATCGCCTTTTTAACAATCCGGGCAACAATTCGAGGACGGAAATAATACTGATCATAAAAATGCTCGACCGCCTGCATCATCTCACGTCGTGATAAACCAGGATACTCGATATGAGGCAACTGATGACCTGTTTCATCCGTCATGTCAACATCACGAAAATAGCCATTAGATTTAGCAAAATCGTAAAACTCAGTTCCGGGAAAAGCATGAGCAATTGAAACTTGAATCGTCTCACAATCAAGTTCTTTAGCAAACTGAAGACTTTCCTCAATTGTCTCCCGCGTTTCACCAGGTAAACCGATAATAAAGTCGCCGTGAACAACGATTCCCGCCTTTTTACAGTTCTTCATGAACTCACGCCCCTGCTCAACCGTCGCCCCTTTCTTAATATTCTTAAGAATTTGGGGGTTTCCTGACTCAAACCCAACAATAAATAGGCGACAACCAGCGGCACGCATCGCTTGCAGTGTCTCCAAGTCAACATGAACGCGGGAAGTACAAGACCAGGTAAAATTAAGCGGCTTAAACCGTTCACATAAGGCTAATACGCGCTCTTTTGAAATAGTAAAAGTATCATCATCGAAGAAGATTTCTTTAACATCCGGGAACAATTCCAGCGCCTGTTTTACCTCATTTGCCACATCATCCACGGAACGCTGCCGCCACATATGACCATCGAAGGTTTGCGGCCATAAACAAAATGTACACTTCGCCGGACAGCCGCGTGTGGTGTAGAACGAGATGTACGGATGTAAGAGGAAGGGCACATTGTAACGGGTATAGTCCATATCCCGCTTGTAGATTGGCGTTGCCCAAGGAAGGGCATCTAGGTTCTCAATAGGCAGCCGCTTTTCCGTATGGACAATTTTGCCATCCTTACGAAAACTAACGCCCTTGATGTCTTCTAGGGGCATTCCAGAGGCAAATTCCGTAACGCTGTAATCAAATTCCTTGTGGGTAACGAAATCGATCGCCTCACTGGCATTTAAGCTTTCTTCCGGGTTCGTAGTGACATGAGGGCCGACAAAGGCAATTTTCAAAGCGGGTTTCGCCGCCTTCATCATTTGAGCCAAGCGTACATCACTGGCAAATCCAGGCGTACTGGTAAACAGAACAACAAAATCATATTCCGTGGCAATTTGCACGGTTTCAGTGGGTGATACGCCGTGAGGAGGGGCATCCAGCAGGCGACTCTCCGGAATCATCGCGGCAGGATAAGCCAGCCAGACGGGATACCAGTAGGATTCAATTTCGCGGGTTGCCGGCCAGCGAGAACTCGCTCCTCCATCAAATCCTTCAAACGACGGTGGATTTAGCAGCAAAGTCTTCATCATCGGTTTCTTCTGTGTAATGGCTTATTGGTTCAATGAAATGGGAACTGTCAAGTTAATGCCGATCCGAGTTTCTTAACCGAAAGCTCATTGTTGAGCGGAATTTTGAGATGAATTAGAACAATTGAGCGGCGTCTTAGTTAACTTGACAGAAATCATGCGAGTCCAAGAGCCGCAGCGAACTAACGCGATCGCATTCTGACGAGTTGGAATTTCTTCTACATAAAAACCACAATCCATCAGAGCAAGCTCCAACCGTACTCCGCCTTTACTGGCTCATATTCGTCACCTGCTGAATCAGTGCCAAAACATCACTGCGACTCAGTTTATCTTTACCATGAGCCAGAGCATCCAAAGTTCCCTGAGCCAAAGTCAGGAGAATTTGACAAAAGTCCAACGCCGGACCAACGGGCAGGGCGTTAGTATAAGCTTCTGCTAGCACTAGATTTCGGCGAGCATATCCCTGCATATCTTCAGCACTCCAACCTTCTGGGAAAAAGTCTACTTCACGTAGCAGATCTTCAGTATGGTTCCGCAGAAAATTTACTGATTGTAAGCCTCGACCAAACCCCAACGCCTGCACTCGATTTGTTTCGGTTCCATCGTACCAAGCCCATAAATCGGAAAGTAACAAGCCAACAGCACCGGCAACACTAAATGTGTAACGATCTAAATCTGACTCGTTATGAATTTTCCAGTTACATTCTGCCCAGTCCGCCATGCGGTCTGCCATTGCTGCCGTCGCATCCCAAATTCGAGGAGCGATCGCTTCTGGCGCCAGGAGCAACCATTCTCTAATCCGCAGCGTTACCTCCTCTAATGAATCCTCATGCCTGTTAAATCCGGCAGAAAAAGCCTCAATCGCAAAACTATCAACCCCTGATTGTAAAGTCAGGCTAATTGTCCGTAACAGTTTCGCCTTTGTCGGATTATCCAGTTGCGGATGATCTTCAATCTGATCGATGGCACGCATACATAGATAAGCTGAGGTCACGGCTTCTTGCAGCCCTGGCGGTAAGCGACATATGGGAATGTAAAAAGTCCGGCTGGTCTCTTTTAAGACTTCTAAGGCATCTCGACGCAAATCCATCCGTTCCACTCCTCTGACATTTTTATACAAAGCTACACTTTGATGGCACGTTGCTGAACCTAGATAATGATCAAATCCTGTATTTTTTCCTCCACTGAGTGCGATCGCTTCCATTAGCTCGTTAATTTCCTGCCTGCCGTTGCGTCTTACTGGGCTTCGTCACATTCGCTGCAACAGCATCTTACAATGCCAATACCTCCGCAAGAGAGGCATCTTCCTATCAAGTGTTTTTCAAAAATTTAAGCCTAATCGCTCCGAAACTTGGTTTAATCCGAAACTTCGTTTAATGAAACGCTGATTGCTGAGGACTAAGTATCCACGGCATTCATCCAAAAGGTCAAAATCGGCAGTACCAACAGTCCAACTGGTTTCTCTTTGATCTCCTTGGTGTTTTCATGGCGAGCAAGATACCATTTCGATATCAAAAACATCAAGGTATGATAGCGTCATTTTTTGAAAGAACCTACTCTACATATCTGTGGTGACAAAGGTAGATAAGGCTTTCAGCTCCGACTTTTGAGCCAAACCCAACACTTCTCAATGCGATTGAAGTCAGGAGAATAGGGAGGCAGATCTGGTCAACTCAACCTTACCTACTATTAGACCAACAAATTTTGGCGGCTTTACAATTACCAAACAGCGTATTACTTAGCACGACTGAAGGTTATACTTTGGCTGCTCCTAAACCTAAGCTTGAGCGTAAAATTTAAAGCGTTGCTGAATTAATGTTGTTAAAATTCATAGAGGCAACAACAAGGAATTGCCCATAATTTAATTAGCTCTGCGGTAATAAATAATTTGCGCCAAATCATTGCGTAAAAAAGCTTCTTCCTGAGAATTGCCCAAAGCACCTGCTAAAGAGATCGCCTTTTCATAAAAAACCCGTGCATTTGCCAAGTTTCCCGTCCCTTGATAAGCCTTAGCAGCTAACCGCAGCGACAGCAATTCTTCATTGCGATTTTTTTCTCTCTGAGCTAAACTCAAGTGTTGCTCAAGCACTCTCAACGCTTCCCCATACTGTCTCATTGTTGTGTAAGACTGCCCTAAACCTCGAAGCGCTCGAAACTGGCTAGGGATATCATTACTAATCTGAGCAAGTGATAATGCCGACTGGTAAGAGAACAGAGCTTCCTTCGGGACGTTAGTGGCACGATAAGCATCTCCCAAATTATTGCGCGTATTCGCTTCTCCTAAAGAGTTACCCGAAAAACTCCGCAAAGCGAGGGCAGCTTGATAGTATTTAATCGCTTCTGGATAATTTCCTGCTGTTGCCGCCGCTAAACCCAAATTACTCAAACTTAACCCTTCACCTTGCTGGTTCTTAATACTACGGGTAATTTTAAGAGCTTCGATAAAACTGTCCCGCGCTGCTTCAAAATTGCCAGCTTGCAGCAAGACTGTACCGATGTTATTTAAGCCATAAATTTGTCCCATGAAATCTTGCCGAGAACGAGCAATTCCCAAGCGTCGGCGCAGAGAATCTTCTGCCTGTTGGAAGCGTCCTAATTTAGCATAAGTTACACCCAGATAATCGTAGGTAACACCCATTGCCTCAATGTCACCAACTTTTTGATAAAGGTTGAGTGCCTGTAACCAATTAGCGATCGCACTTTCAAAATTTCCGCTGCGCTGCGCCTGTCTCCCCAAACGCATCAATGTATCTGCCTTATCTCGATCTTCCCCCTGAATGCCATTGTTTAAAGGGATATCCAGTTGTTGTTCCAGGTTACTTCTTGAAGTACCACCCAAAGGAAAATTTTGACCCATAGCCGCCGTACTAACAAGTAATACCCAGGCGTTAAGCGTCAGCACAACTCCCAAAGAGCTATAGAACTTATAGTTGCAAAAAAAGGCTTTCATTTACAAAAATTAGCGGGGATTTAAAAGTTGGAAAACAAGGCTTTCAGTTGTGCGCCTATGGAGTATTTCGTTTATGATGCCTTGTTTCGTTAGTCCTTCAATACAGGCATCGCACCAAATGGGGACTCCGCGTCTTGAGGCGTCATCTCTTCACCCAAATAAATCTGACGAATATCTTCAGGGAGAGCCGCCTGTAGAAGCTGATATCCTTGTTGAAGTAAAATTCTGACTTGAGCTGGTGAAATTTCTTCTCCCTCAGCTTGCAGATAAGCCGCAATTCGGGTTTCGCTCCAATGGAACGTTTGTGCCATAACAACCATTAAGCGAGTCATCGGTTGCAATTGTTCTAGTGCTTGTTCAAGGTAACACCACAACGGCGGCGGCGAGACTTGTAGGTTATAGTGAATTGACTCTACAGGCGGTAAGTCGGCTTGGTTAATGCAGATGGCAGTTTGGTTAATCAACCAGTTTTGGAAGGAATTAGTTTCTGGATTTGGATCGAGGCGCAAATCAAGTCCACCTAGTTCATAGAATATATGACGCCAGGTTAAGGCAAAGAGGTAGTCTGCCTGCACAGGCGATCGCGCGGAATGCCGAATTAAGGTAAAAACAATCGGACTATAGCGGCAAAAAATCGTCGTGAAGTACTTGCCTTGTTCAGGATGACGCTGAAAAAGAGTCAGCAATTCGCGATCGCTCATGTGAAATAGCGATTTGACGATGGGATGGTTGGATTGAGAAAATTGTGGAATTTGCACTGGTCTTAACTTCTAAGCGTGGAGGTAAGGAAAAGTAGAGCTGATGCTTCCCAACTATATCTAGCACCTATCCCCGTTAATAAAGATACCAATCGCTATTTGTGAGGCTCCGATTCCCCATCTAGAGAAGTGATCACAGATTGCGATCGGCTCTTTTCTAGCGGAGTGATGGTTAAACTTAGTAAAATTGGTAACATCTATGGACAAGTCTAGGGGTAATAATCTTACCTGCAACAGGACAACAGATTCATTGAAGTTAAAATCGAGTCATTACGTGTCAGTTCATGATTTTATCAGTTGATATTATTCCCATACTGTCTACACCCATGCCCCTTGGCGCTTTTTTGCCCGGTCTGCCTCTAGATAGCCTGTTTTCCACTCAAGGCATTATGGTAATGCTGCTAGCAGCTTATGCCGTTGCCATGTGGATGTTCCTGACTAGCGCCCCAAAAGTTCATACCGTAATGGTGTCGGACTTAGAAATAGCGCGGCAATTCTATGAAGGCTTACTGAATTTAAATGCCGCAGAAGTACCACTACACTACTATTACAACTACGAGCAAACTTTAGGCGCAACTAGTATTGACCCGCTTTTTATGTCGGCGGGGATGGGGGCAACAACTACCGCGACTAAGTTCAAAGGAACTGAAGGTTTATGGTATCAGCTCAAAAAGAATACTCAACTTCATGTCATTTCTGGGGCAAGCATTGGTAAGAAAAATCAGCAACGTCACGTTTGCTTTGACCACGACTGTGTAGAACAAGTGTTGATGCGTGTACAAATGCGACGCCTCAAGTATAAGATTCGCAACGAAAAGCCTCTGAATTTTTTGGTAAAGGATTTGGAAGGTCGCGTGATTGAAATGGCAGAAGTTTCTAATTAGCACGAATACAAGGGCGACTAAAGTTGCGCCGACACAAACTTGCTTGACAAGGCAAAAACTGGATGGTTTAGCCTGCTGCGCTACGCAAGGGCGCAAGCGCGATAGGCAGGCTAAGTTTTCGTGTAGACCAAGACTTTCAGTCTGGGAGCTTTAAATTGAATTACTCAGATATATCTGCTTGCTGAAAATTCCCCAAGTTAAACAGGAATGGCACGCTGCTTTTTGAGTCACCGCTCATTACCAAGACTTTCGGCATCTGGGAACCGCCCTGTCTCCAAGCTTCGATTGCTTCTTTTTGGAGAACAAGTTGTCCACCTTGTGCTTTGAGGGTTTCTGCCAAGAGTCTTTGTGCCTCTGCCCTCCCCTGAGCGCGGTTAATATCTGCTTGTGCTTCTTGTTCCGCTTCCTGCGCTACGTAAACTGCTCTTTGCGCCCGTTGCTCGGCAATTTGTTTCTCTTCAACGGCTCTAGAGAACTCTGGGGAAAAAGCGAGGTCAACGACGCTTGTATCAAGGATGATAATGCCATATTTGTCTAAGCGCTCGCCTAATGCATTATCAAAATCTCGCTTTAGTTCATCCCGCTTAGTGATCGCTTCTTCAACGGTTCTCCTTGCTGCTGCCACTTTAAAGGATTCTTGAGTTTGAGGCGCGATAATTTTTGAGACGATATTTTGTAACGTTCCTTGTTTTCTTCTAATCTCCACGACCTTACTTGGATCAAGGCGAAAGTTGATGGCAAAACTCGCTGATAAATCCTGCAGATCCTTGGTAGAACTCTGTGCTGGTACTTCAAACTTTTGCACTGTTACATCATATACATCTACTGTTGAAATCAGTGGCGGTTTGAGATGAATTCCCTCTAGTAGCGCCCCATCTTTTGCACTCCCCAAAATACTGAGAACTCCTGCCTGACCGGGGTTGATGATGACAAAAGAACTAAAGCTCAGGAGAATGAGGGCTGCTGCAATAATTCCTCCCACTAAAGCTTGCCAATTTTGTGAATTTTGATATTTCAAAGCTTACTTTCCTTTGCATTTGCTATTAATCGATTTAGGACAATATGCTGCTCAAACTTAGGCGTCTGATTTTTTTAACTTAATGCGTCTTGTCGCTAAACCGATTAACTTCTCTTCTTCCAGGCTAGCAGTATTCAAGAGGT
>CADCTM010000858.1 GCA_902805485.1 uncultured Coleofasciculus sp.
ACCCCAGACAAGAATATCAAGTCACCCGTTCCCTCAACTTGGAAGGTGTAGTCAAGGCATACAGTCAGCAGAATTATGAGCGCACTCTCGCTATTCTCTTGGAAGATTTTGGCGGCGAGTCTCTGGAAAAATGGATGTGCCAGCGTCCAGACTTCTGCCCGATGCCCTTGCCGACGTTTCTACCTCTGGCAATCAGCATCACCGATATCCTTGGCAGAATTCATGCTGCTGGAGTGATTCACAAGGATATCAACCCTGGAAACATCGTCCTCAATACCGATACTAACGTTATTAAGCTTATCGACTTTGGAATTGCGACTCAATTCAATCGCACCAATCCAACGTTCAAAAGCCCTCACATTTTAGAAGGGACACTCGCCTACCTGTCTCCAGAGCAAACCGGGCGCATGAACCGTTTGCTCGATTACCGGACTGATTTTTACTCGCTCGGTGTGACGTTCTACGAACTGCTCACCGGACAGTTGCCGTTCCCGACAACAGATATCCTGGAGCTAGTCCACTGTCATATTGCTAAACCACCTGTTCCTCCGGATGAACTGAACGCTACTATTCCCAAAGCAGTATCAAGCATTATTCTCAAGTTGATGGCGAAAAATGCAGAGGATCGCTATCAAAGTGCCTGGGGAATCAAAGCGGATTTAGAACGCTGTGGAGAGCAGTATACATCAACAGGTCAAATCGACCATGTTCAATTAGGTCTGCAAGATGTTTCGGAGCAGTTTCGCATTCCTCAAAAGCTGTATGGACGAGAAGCAAAAGTTGCAGCATTATTAGCGGCGTTTAATAGAGTCGCCAGAAGGGGAAAAGTTGGCGAAGCCTGCTGCTCAGAGGAAGGCAGAGAAAATTCTCAATTCAACGTCGAAATGATGTTGGTGTCTGGCTATTCTGGAGTTGGCAAATCAGCGTTAGTGCAGGAACTTTATAGAGCCCATTTGATATCTATGTAGTTGCCAAGCGTCTGAGCATCAATCGGATGAAACACAGATTGATCTTTGCCGTAGCATGGTCAAGCGTTCG
>CADCTM010000859.1 GCA_902805485.1 uncultured Coleofasciculus sp.
AAACTCCAGTACTCGTAGGGCCCTGACCGTCCGACTTGCTAAGCGCCCGCCTCTGGATGGATCGAATCGAGGATCGAGGGATAATAATCCTTGAGCGTCTAGTTAAGGTAGAGATCCGCGGCCGCCCAACGAGTGCCTCGCCCGAAGGCCGGAGCTGACTCGCTGAAGATGCTTTGAGCTGCGGTACTTTTGATTTAGCGACAACCATTTGCCTGGGAATCTCGGGAGAAGGCTTGGGGATATTCATATTTGATAATAAGAACAATGCGAATTGGTTATCATTTCAGATACTCAGGTTGGTTTTTTTTTTGAGCGAACACTTAGCCGGGTCGTTGGTCATAGCGCCGCGAAAGTGTTCGCTCAAAAGAAACCAACCTGAGTACTCGTAACTGCGGTAATATAATGAGGCTGAAACCACCAGATCACTATCCAATTATTTTCTATCGATACTGTAAGCCGTAGAGTGAGCCCCGTAATTGCGCTGGATTCGCGAACCGGAGTATATATTTTTGTCAACTGTGCTTTAATCTGATGCCAAGCCACCAACTCCAGAGGACTTCACCAAGACATAAACAACCTTCCCTTCTGATTCTGGTCGTTGCAGAAATGCTCCAGGAACTGAGCTTTCTCCAGACGATCGATCAGGGAGTAATTGGTGAGGGACGATCCTCAAGTTGGACGGGCCACTCTTCAGCAGACTATCCTCGGAACACCTTAGGAATCGAGCTGTGCTCCTTTACGCACTGTTCCCACCTGCGAACCGGTTTTGGCAAAGCCCGAGCCTTGTAGGTAGATTTCTCATCGTTTTATGATTGTTACTGTGAACAGTCAGCCTTATTAATGGGAGACGCATGAGTAACTGCCGGCTTACTGATATCTTCGTCGGCGAGCTCGTGTGTTAAACCGACACGCTGAGGCTGATGCTTGACCGACTGGCCGTATACAATCGCCTGTTTAAACTGCTCCACAATGGTTTTATGGATAGCATTGCACTGCATCTGGTCAGTATATTCGTAACGGAACAGGAATCG
>CADCTM010000860.1 GCA_902805485.1 uncultured Coleofasciculus sp.
TCTCAAGAGTTTTTTGACTATTATTTTCATTTAGGGCTTGTCAATAGCAAAAGAATGTAATAAGCTTGTCAACACTATCAACAAAGGTTTCTAATAAGTGGGATCAGTTGTCAGGGAATTAATTCCTTAACCAACAAATTGCAACTAGCTTGTTCTAGTGCAGATAAGCTGCGTCTGACGTTTCAGTCGCACAATTCAAAAATGGTACATTGTCATGGATACGATAAAAGCGATGGATGCTCTCAAGGCAATCCTGACTGATTTAGGTATTCCCGAAGAGTTGATTCATCAAGACGCTTTACTGCGCGAAGATTTACAGCTTGACTCAACTGAAACAGTGGAAATTTCTCTGGCACTGAAACGCCAGCTAGGAGTCAGCGTGAAGCTTGAAGGCCGGCAGGACATAACACTAGCTCAACTGTGCAATCGAGTTGAGGTGGCGATGTCTTCCGCTTCTGGAGGAATTCAGGGCAAATCAGCATCAGGTGTCTGAAATGATAGTTCTCGAACACGAGCAAATCACTGGAGTTAAAGGAATTGGGATCGATATCACATCGATTCTTAAGATTGCCAGATTAATAGACCGATGTGATTGCCTACGGCAGCGCCCTTTGGGCGATCGCGAAACACTCAATTCATTATTTACTGCCAACGAAATAGACTACTGCCAATCCACTAGCAATCCCTACCAATTTTATGCCCTATGCTTTGCCACTAAAGAAGCCGTGGGAAAGGCACTAGGTACAGGATTAGCTGGCATTGATTGGAATGAAATTGAAGCCAATATTACCCATGAAAAGTTAACCATTCACCTACACGGAAAAGCCAGGATTCAAGCAAAAAAATGTGGTGTCCAAGATTGGTCTGCGACGTGGTGGCATTGGGATAACCATATATTTGTTCACGTCCTCGCTCACTAACCCAATTCGAGTTTTGAATTTTAAATAATTCGGTAACTTACCACGGGAAAAATCCAAAACCCACTCCCAGATCTAAAATCCCAAACCTAAAAGCCTAAATCGGAACATGGACAGTATTGCTGAACAGTTGCCCGATATCTTTAACGTTGCTGCGTACTTTTTAGAAAGTAACTTAGCGCAAGAACGTAGCGATAAAGCCGTCTTTTACCATCAAGGTAATATCTACACCTACGCTCAAGTAGACCGCCTCGTTCGACGTACAGCGAGATTGCTGTCTGAACTCGATTTAGAACGGGAAAACCGGATAGCCATTCTTTTGCCAGATACTCCAGAATTTGTCTTTGCCTTCTGGGGGGCTATCTGGTTGGGTGCTGTACCCGTTCCGATTAATACAGCTTCTACCCTTGACGACATTCAGTATATTCTGCAAGATTCACGCGCCAAAATCTTGCTCACTACTCAGGAATGGCAGGAAAAACTAACTCCTATCTCCTCTCAATTCTTGCGCCGTGTTCTGCTAATAGATGGGGAAAATCCATTCACATCCCTACTTACCCAACAGGACGAACAACTTCCTCACGCCGAAACCTCTCGCGACGAACCCGCATTCTGGCTTTACACCTCTGGCAGTACGGGACGCCCCAAAGGTGCAATTCACCTGCATCGCAGCATGGTAGTTTGTGCAGAACACTATGCTAAAACCACACTAGGCTTGCGCGGCGATGACATCACCTACTCGGTTGCCAAGATACCCTTTGCATACGGCTTGGGGAATACGCTCTATATGCCAATGTCAGTTGGTGCCGCCGCTGTTCTATCCGATGCTAGCAACGCCTTTGACATCATCAACGACATTCAACGCTACCGCCCGACAGTTCTGTTTGGTATCCCTAGCGCCTATGCAGGCATCCTCGCCGTACATGATATCGCTCCCCTAGATGTGTCCTCCCTGCGTTTGTGCGTATCTGCTGCCGAGCAATTGCCCAAAAGTATCTGGCAAAAGTGGCGAGAAATTTACAAGCACGAAATTTGTGAAGGAATTGGCACCACCGAATTTTTGCACATTTTTCTTTCTAACCGAGTGGGGGAATGCAGACCCGGTAGTTCCGGACGCCCCGTTCCCGGTTACGATGTCCGAATTGTTGATGAAAATGGCTTACCCTGCCCTCCTAGCGAGATTGGCGATTTGCAAGTCAGTGGTGAAAGCTTGATGCTGGGGTACTGGAACCGACTGCGGGAGACGCGCAACGCTATCTACGGAAACATAATGCGAACTGGGGATAAGTATCTGCGCGATGCTGACGGCTATTTCTGGTTTATGGGGCGTAAGGATGATTTGTTTAAAGTGAACGGTCAGTGGGTATCACCGTTGGAAATTGAAGATGTTTTGCATCAGCATCCTCAGATTTTTGAAGTTGCAGTAGTTCCATCTGATCAGGGCGAACAGTTAACTCAGATTGTTGCTTATATAAGCCTCAAGCCAGGACAAGAACCGTCACTGGAATTAGAAGATAACATTCGGAGATTTTCTAAGCAAAGATTGCCTCATTTTAAGGCTCCAAGAATTATTCATTTTATCGAAAATTTACCCCGTACTTCCACGGGCAAAATTCATCGCAAATCATTACAAGCTATTCCAGTGTGAAATAAGAAATACAAGAAAATTGTAGTTATACGTTGAAAGAGACGGAAGCGTTTCTGTAACTTTCTCTAAAAGTAACCTATTAACGAATCATCAACAAAGAGAAAAGGATGCTAACTGAATTAAGGACATCAATAAAATACAATGAAACCTTTATCTCTGGAAAAAGGGAACCTGTCGCCGTATTGCAAAATTTCCTTCAAGCTAATATTTTTTCCAATTACCTCCTGTATGAAGGAAAAAATGAAGTTCGTATTGCTGGAAATGAGCTAGTTAAAGTATCGGTAAGTCAGGATGCTGTATTGTTCAAAGGGATAGATACGTCTTACTCCGAACCAATCAGCGACCCTTTGAAACAAGTAGAAAGCTGGTTAGAGTCTTTACCGATTGAGAATTGGACAGCTTATGGTTATGTTGCGTTCGATATAGCTCGTTTTTATTCCTCTTACTCCAAAGCTATCGAGCAGCCTATTCTCTATTTTTTGATTCCTGAAACTGAACTACGTTTTACAGAAGAAGGAATTTATATCAGAAGTACTAAGTCATTAGAGCGAGTCCGAAATGTAGTAGAATTTGACAGTCAAATCCCCAATTATGTGCCAGCTTCTCTAGCCGTTGATTGCAGCGATCGCGAAAATTACCAAAACCGCATCGAGACCTTAATCGAAGCAATTAAAAGCTCCGAGCTGCAAAAAGCCATTCTTTCCCGCTCCATGAAAATCGATGGCGACTTAGACGTTATCGGAACTTATGTCGTTGGAGCAAAAGCCAACAATGCAGCGCGTTCCTATTGTTTGAATATAAATGATGTCCGTGCCGTTGGCTTTAGTCCAGAAATTCTCATGGAAGTCGATGAAAGTGGGTTTGTTGTGACGAATCCGCTAGCGGGCACCCGACCCCGTGGTGAAAGTTTAGATGAAGATACGCATCTCAACGATGAATTGTTCACTGATGCGAAAGAGGTAAAAGAACACGCCCTCTCTGTTTGGTTGGCGCAAAGCGAAATCGCCTCGCTTTGTTTACCAGGAACCGTTCAAGCGTTTAATTTCATGGAAGTTAAAAAATATCGATGTGTGCAACACCTATCCTCTCGCGTTGGTGGTCAGCTCAAGCCAGGAAATACCCTCTGGGATGCGTTGAAGGTATTATTTCCAGGAATTACGGTTTCTGGGATTGATAAAGAACAAGCTCTTGAATGGATTGACCGTTTGGAAGACGAACCGAGAGGGCTTTATGCGGGTGGTATTGGTTGGGTTGATAGCCGAGGAATGGCAGATATAGCGATCGCAATTCGCTCTGTTTATCAATACGGTGATTCGATTTACTTAAATGCTGGAGCAGGTATCGTCGCCGAATCTGTGCCGGAAAACGAATATATCGAGTCAGTTAACAAAATGAACACCATGCTGACCAATTTGGTGTTGAAGTCTTCTGAGAAATGAGCGAATCGGCAGACACCAAAGTAGTTGGTCATGGTATCGACATCGTTGAAACCAGTCGCATTCAAGAACTCGTAGAGCAATCAGGGAAGCAGTTTGAAATGGAGTGTTTCACAGCTACAGAACGCAGCACACCTGCATTGGGTGCAAAGCGTATTGAGTACCTTGCAGGTCGATTTGCTGCTAAGGAGGCGATTCTCAAAGCCCTCGGCATAGGAAGGAAACAAGACATTTCCTGGCTGGATATTGAAATTCAACGGCTTAAGAGTGGTGAACCGTCAGTTGCACTGCATGGCAAATGCCAAGACATTGCAGAAAAACTTGGTGTTACAAACTGGTTGCTGAGTATCAGCCATACCTCATCCTATGCTGCTGCGAGTGCGATCGCTATTATGCACTGACCCAAACACTCTGCGTTCCTCTGCGTTAAAAAAACCAATCATGAATCCTCCAGTCGGTATTCGCTCACTCGCACTCAGCTTTCCCAGCATCATCCGCACCAACGATTATTGGATCGAAATGTCTCCTGAATTAGTGGCTCGCAACAAACCAAGACGAGCGAGAATATCTAGATCTACGGAACTCACAAACAGCAACAATGGATTGGATATCTGGTCGCAAGAAGTAGCCCCCTATTTACCCGATCCATTCCGAGGTAGTATCGAACGGCGAGTACTTGCCCCCAATGAGTCATCACTCACGCTTGAATACCAGGCAGCTAAAGAAGCCCTTGATGCAGCACAAATTGCCCCCGAAGACGTTGATTTAGCGATCGTTGCTTCACTATTCCCGGAACACATTGGTCTTGGCAGTGCTGCTTACCTTGCCCGTCAACTCGACCTGCGCTGTCCCGCTTGGAATCTCGAATCGACTTGTTCGAGTGCCATCATTGCCCTTCAAAACGCCTGTGCATTGGTGCGCTCAGGAGATTACCGCAACGTGCTAGTGGTTGTCTCGCATATTGGGTCTAACTCTGTAGATGAGAAAGACACGCTCTCTTGGTCGATAGGCGACGGTGCGGGTGCCTTTGTGGTGGATTCGCTCCAACCCAATCAGGGCATCCTGGGTACCAAAATTGTTCCTACTGCCGTCACTTGTGGTGCTTACTCGTATGAACTGGTGACGGATGCACAAGGTCAGCCTCGGCTACGTACCCGGACGGGCGAAAACGCGAGTATGCTTGCTGAAACCGCTGTGGATTTCGTCCGTAGTTGCTGTGAAGGCGCTGTTGCTGCTGCTGGCGTGACTTTCGAGCAAATCGACTTTTTTGCGTTCAATACCCCAACTGCCTGGTATGCCAGCGTTTGTACTAAGGCACTGGGCATAGATCCGGAACGCACCATCAACCTCTATCCGCGCTATGCCAACATTGGGCCTGTATTTGCGATCGCCAATTTATACCACGCCGCACAAGCAGGCAAAATTCGCGAAAATGACCTAGTTCTCGTCTACACCAATGGTGCAGCCGCTACGGCGGCAGCTACGGTGATGCGCTGGGGTGAGGTTGCGCTAGGTTCAGTCCCCGTTCCCCCGCTTAGTGTTACTCCGGAACAAGAAAGAATCCATCTAGCGATAAAAGACTCTCTCTCAAAAGAAAAACTTTCTACTGAGAAAACAAGCTCTCTCTCCAGAGAACAACTCCTTGCTGCCAAACCAGGGGAACAGCGGCAGATGCTGGAAACTTACCTTCTAGAATGTTTAGCCAGTTCGCTACAGCTTTCCATAAACCAGTTCAATTCTCAACAGTCGCTTGCCACATGGCTTGATTCCTTGATGGCTATTGTACTCAGAGGCCGAATCGAAACTGACCTACAGGTGCAAGTGCCAATGGAGAAATTCTTCGGTGAGACTACAGTAGCCCAACTGGCTGAACTTCTGCTCAACCAATTAGCCTTAGCGCATCTAATTTCATCAGACTCGGTTGCCGACGCTTATCAAAGGGAAGAACGGGAAATATTGAGCCTCTAACCCAAACACAGCAGCTCAAATTTCTATATCAGAAATCACATAAATAACTAGTTATAGCCCTTGTTCTGATGCCAATTTTCCTTCTCCTTGCGACACATTTAGCTCCCCCAGCCTCCCTTTTTAACGGGGGAGAAAGACTAGATCTGTTGCAAATGTTTGGGAAAACGGTACTACTTCTGACTCCTGACACCCTACTTCAAACATGGATTTGAATTCACTTTTAACCAATCTCTCTAACAAAGGCATAAAACTGTCTGTCAATGGAGATTCACTCTTGGTTGATGCGCCTAAAGGAGTGATGACGCCAGCACTTTGCGACTCACTGTCTGAGCATAAAGCAGAGATTTTGTTGATGCTGCGCCAATACGATTCGGGGACGAGTTCTGCTGTTTTGCCACCGATCGCGCCAGTGCCAGAGCAGCGCTATGAACCGTTTCCGCTCACGGATATGCAGCACGCTTTCTGGGTGGGTCGCAGTGGGGCGATAGAACTGGGTGGTGTGTCCAATCACGGTTACTACGAAATTGAAGGTCGGGACTTAAATCTGGAACGCTTGAGCTGGGCGCTGCAAGAATTAGTGAAACGTCACGATATGCTGCGGGCTATGGTGTTACCGGATGGTCAGCAGCAGATTCTGGAGCAGGTGCCTGCTTACCCGTTCGAGATTTTAGATCTGAGAGGACAGGATGAGGCATTTGTCAAGGCTCAGTTAGAGGCTATCCGGGAGGAAATGTCTCATCAGGTGTTACCCTCTGACCGATGGCCTTTATTTGATTTTCGAGCAACCTATTTGGATGGTGGGCGTGTTCGACTGCATATCAGTTATGACTTGCTGGTATTTGATGCTTGGAGCCTGTTCCGTCTGTTTGAAGAGTGGTTTCAACTGTATCAAAATCCTGAAGCTGCACTGCCACCGCTTGAACTTTCATTCCGGGATTATGCTTTGGCAGAGCAAGGTTTGCGGGAAACGGAATTGTATTTGCGATCGCAAAATTATTGGTTAAGCCGCATCGATACCCTTCCCCCAGCCCCAGATTTACCCCTGGCTAAGAGTCCCCAGCAACTCAAACAACATCGAGTCAAGCGTTTTGAGGGAGGTATTGATTGCACTGATTGGCAGCAGTTGAAGCAGCGTGCCGCCAAAGCAGGTTTGACCCCCTCTGGCGTCTTGCTTGCTGCTTTTGCTGAAATTATGACGCTTTGGAGCAAGAATCCCCAATTTACCCTCAATCTCGCTCTATTTAACCGCCTGCCTCTGCATCCTCAAGTCAATGACCTTTTGGGAGACTTTACCTCTGTAACTCTCCTGGCAGTGGATAACTCGGAAGCTGAGTCATTTGGCAAACGTGCTGTCCGCCTCCAGAAACAACTGTGGCGAGATTTAGAACACCGC
>CADCTM010000861.1 GCA_902805485.1 uncultured Coleofasciculus sp.
TCCTCAACCTCCTGATACAACTCGCGCAACATCTGTAAATTACTCTCACTCGTCTCCCAATAACCTCGTCCATTCACTTCCAACAACGTCGAAACAATCTTGCGGAATGAATGCGGATTCAAATTCAGCAACCGCTTCCGCATTTCTTCATCCTGGATAAACGTCGTATTTGTATCCTCATAAATCCAGTTATCAACAGCACCCGCCGTTGCACTCCAACCAGTCGTATTTACCAACCGCTTCGAGAGTTCCCGCACCCCTTCATAACCATGACTCAGCATCCCCTCATACCACTTAGGATTAAGTAGTTTTGTTCGGGCATCTAAACGCACAGTTTCTGATAAAGTACGAACTTGAGCATTTGCCGTTGTCGTATCAGCAATAAACGAAGCAGGCATCTTGCCATCATCTCGTAAACTGGCAACTAGCTTCGTCGGATCAGAGTCGAAATAGTGGGAAACATCAGTCAAACTAATCTCAGAAGAATCGAGATTTTGGAAAGTCACATCAGCGGTTTTCAGTGCAGTTTCAAAAATCTTGCGCGACTGTTCCATAGTGCCTGGATTATCCGATGTGAAAGCAAAAGATTTACGACTGAGGTACATATCCTGTAACTCAGATTCACTTTCCCAAGTGCTATTTTCTACAGCCAGGTTGATGTTAGAAGAATAGGAACCACTAGCATTAGAAAAAACACGAGTGGCAGCTTGCCGTAAATTAATCCCCATCTCCGCCGCTTGTGCCAGCGAGTGTTTGCGGATAAAGTTCATTTCCAACGGTTCATCTGCCTCTGCCGCCATCTTCACCGCTTGGTCAAGTAAGTTCATTTGATTGATGAACAAATCGCGGAAGACACCTGAACAATTAATCACAACATCAATCCGAGGACGCCCCAATTCTTCCAAAGAAAGCAATTGCAACTTGTTGACTCGTCCTAATGCATCCGGTACAGGTTTAACACCCACCATCCACATAATTTGCGCCAAAGATTCGCCGTAAGTCTTGATGTTATCCGTCCCCCAAAGCACACAAGCAATGGTTTCTGGCCAAGCACCGC
Organism: uncultured Coleofasciculus sp.; assembly: GCA_902805485.1. Taxonomy (GTDB): domain Bacteria; phylum Cyanobacteriota; class Cyanobacteriia; order Cyanobacteriales; family Coleofasciculaceae; genus CADCTM01. The sequence goes on from CADCTM010000861.1 coordinate 1,058, forward strand.
CATTATCAGCCCGTTGGCGATCAAGCAGTCGGTCTACAACAATTTTCGCAGATGTAATCGCTGCAGTTGTCGGAATTGATTGGGGATCAAGGGCGTGAATATTTTTACCTGTCGGCAACACATCCGGATTCCGAATCGGATCACCGCCAGGTCCCGGTATCACATATTCACCTTCCAATGCCTTCAGCATCGCCCCTAATTCGTTATCTGCCACGATTTGTTGCAGGCAGAACTCCAGGTACTCAAACAGCGGTTTCAGGGCTTGAGGGTCAACCTTGGTGTAACCTAGCTCATGCATCGCTTCAATCCAGGGCTGCTGTTTGCCCATATTAAGGAAATTCAGCTTGGAAACCTTGGAAACCCGCCCATCTGCGTCAGCTTGTGCTTGTACCAACGCCGCAACCGCGTTACGAGTCGCCTGAGTGATGTCTTGTAACAACTGGACATCTCCTAAGATGCCTTTGTCGTTATTTTGGTAAATTTCGTCAATATTCCGCCCGATGCTGTTGGCGATAATTCGCAGCAGGCTTTGGATTTCGTCTTCAGGACGGTCAAGACTAGCAATGTTAACTAAAGTAGCGATCGCTTCTTCGGCAGTCGGTGGTTTGCCAATTACGTGCAACCCGCAAGGCAACAACCGCGCCTCAATCTCCATCAAGCGCCGATATACCTGACCCACCATCGTATCCCGTTCCTCAGCCGTCAATGCCCCCGCATCCTCAACTAAGGCAATATCCTTATCGAGATTTACCAAGCGGCACTTGTCCATAATCGTATTGACAATTGGCACACCGCGCCCAGTCTCTTTCAAGGTTTGGTAAGAAGCAATTAACTCGCTTAATTCCTTCAATCCCTTATACAATCCCGCATTTTCCGCCGGTGGCGTTAGGTAAGAAATCGTTGCCGCATAACTACGGCGCTTGGCAATTGTCGCCTCACTAGGATTATTCGCCGCGTAGTAGTACAGGTTAGGAGTTGAACCAATCAAGTTATCTGGATAACACTCGCCAGACATCCCCATCTGCTTACCGGGCATGAATTCCAAGGAACCGTGCGTCCCGAAGTGCAACACGGCGTCGGCTTTCCAAATTTGCTCTAAATAGGTGTAATAAGCGGCAAAACCATGATGAGGACTGGCGGAACGCGAGAACAACAACCGCATCGGGTCGCCTTCATAACCAAAGGTCGGCTGAACGCCAATGAAGACATTACCGAATTGCTTACCATAAATTAGCAGGTTTTGTCCATCGCTGTTGAGATGTCCTGGTGGTGGTCCCCAATTTTCCTCTAAGCGGGTGGAGTAGGGCGTTAATTCTTCATATTCTGGGACTGACATCCGGTAGGCAATATTCAGTTCCGGGCTGCTGTATTGCGCTTGGGCGTCGTGGATGACTTCTAGCATCAGTTGTTCGGCTGATTCTGGCACGTCTTGCACGTCGTAGCCGTTTTGCTTCAAGGCTTCCATGACTTTGTAGATGGAACCGAAGACATCCAGGTAGGCGGCGGTTCCCACGTTGCCTTTATCCGGTGGGAAGCTGAAGACGGTGATTGCAACTTTCTTGGTTAGTTTGGGTTTGCGGCGCAGGTTTGCCCACTTTAAGGCACGTTGAGCGATCGCTTCTATCCGATCCTGAAGGGCGATCGCTTTTCCAGTTGTCCCATCTCGTCCTGATAAAATAATCGGCTCAATTGCCCCATCTAATTCGGGAATTGCAATCTGCAACGCTACTTGAATCGGGTGCAACCCTAAATCACTATCTTCCCATTCTTGGGTGGTTTGGAAGACTAAGGGTAGTGCCACCATATAGGGGCGATTTAAGCGTTTTAAGGACTCGATCGCTTTGGGATGGTCTTGCCGTGCCGGACCGCCTACGAGGGCAAACCCAGTTAGGGAAACGACTGTATCCACAAGGGTTGTTCTATGTCCGCCCTTAGCGTTGTCAGAAAAATAAGCATCAACAGGTTTTGAGAAGTCTAACCCGCCAGCAAATACGGGAATGACACGAGCGCCCATTGCTTCGAGTTCTTGTACCATTGCCACATAGTGGGCGTCGTCGCCGGTCACAAGGTGGGTGCGTTGTAGGACTAAACCGACGCAGGGGGCGAGGGGATCTTTTAAGTCGTCGGCAATATCCCTACGGCTGTTGTACCAGTTCAGGTATTCTTTGACATCCTCGAACATGGCGGGCGCGAGGGGATGCCAGATTCCCATATCGGGATAAACTACGGGGTCTTTGAATGTCAGCTTACGCCCTTTCATGGCATATTTATCAGCGAGCATCAGCAGGAAGTTCTCCAGGTTATCGGAGGAACCGCCGAGCCAATACTGGAAACTGAGCATGAAGTTCCGGGCGTCTTGCGCTTTGTCCATTGGTAGGTACTTCAGGACTTTGGGCAAGGTTTGCAACAGCTTCAGCATCCCGTCTTGAAAACCGGCGCCGGATTTTTCTTTGCGCTTCCGCATGAATTGGGCGATCGCACTTTTTGATTGTCCCAACTGTGCCATCGAGAAGCTACCTAGCTTATTCAGGCGCATTACTTGGGGCATTGAGGGAAACACAACAGCCGCATCAAAGCGATCGCGGTGCGGTTCTACTGCCGCCACAACTTTATCTGCTAGGTCTTCGATAAAGATTAGTGAAGCAATAAAGATATTCGCTTTGGCAACATCTCGCTTAAAGTCTTCGTAGTTTTCGGGGTCGCGCAGTTCCTCGATCAGGTACCCGCTGATTTCAATTGCTAAATCTGGCTGGTTGGCGTTGATTGAGCTAACAGCGGCTGATAATGCACTCTGATACTGTGGCTCTAGCACGACATAGACCACCTTGAGCAAATGACGCCCGTTAAGGGCATTCGGGGTTATGTGTCGAATGGTGGACTTGACGTGAGTGAACATGGGGACGAATCTCCTTATGATGCGCGTTCTCTTCTCATCTCTCTTATTGCCGACTTCATTGAGTACTCGGTCGAGTCATCACCCACTGTTCGTTACTCAAATACTATTTCGGCAACTAAAGTGTTTTTATCAAAAAACGCTTGCCAGATGGGAGTTTGAGCCTTTATATGACACAATTCGATAGGTTTTTCGAGAAATTTGTTTACATTAGTTTACAAATATGCGAGTGATTGCTCAAGTATTTGCTTATAAAAAAGTAATATTTGTCTTGATCTTCACTTGGCTTTAACGGTTCGGCATGGCTTCTGCTAGTGGCTCACAGTCAAATACCAAGTCAAAACTTTCTCGGCTTGATCATCTCCCGATATTTATTTAGTTTGAATTTCTCTGTGTATTGCTAAAATCTTCTCAAAGCTTGACGCTCTGCGCTTGCACTTATGATAATAATCCCACTTTTATCGCCATGACACCCATTGAGTCCGGGGAAATGAATGGTTTAGCGGTCAGGCTCAAGACCCCAAAATGGGCAGAGGGATTGATTTTTGTAATAGCTATGTGGTTTTTGAGCCGACTCGTCGTCGTCGTTGCGATGCAGGTTATTGCTCCATTAAGCAACATTGCACCTGTGACTCATGGCGGTACGCTGCCACTGGGTTTTTCTCCCGGTTTTGTTCCCAAAACTAGTTGGGATCTCTTCTCCCATTGGGATGGAGCTTGGTATCGAAAGATTGCAACATTAGGATACGAATATACGGATGATGGCAAATACCATACAGTTGCCTTCTTTCCCTTGTTTCCCTTAATTGTCCGAGGAGTGATGACCTTCGGCTTATCGTTTGAAGTCGCTGCGACACTGGTAAACAATCTCGCCTTGTTGGGTGCGATGTTAGTACTATATCTTTGGGCGCAAGAGCGTTACAACATCAATACGGCAAGGTGGTCAACGGCTGTGCTTGCTTGGTGTCCTTTGTCCTTGTATGGGACGGTAATCTACACAGAAGGATTGTTTTTGTTGATCACAACAGCAGCGTTGCGAGCCTTCGACAATTCTCAGTATACCAAGGCAGCTATTTTTGGAGCAATGGCAACCGCCACTCGGTCAACTGGTTTGATGCTTTTCCCGAGTTTTCTCATCGTGGCTTGGAAAGAAAAAAGACCGAAGAGTGCTTACTTTGCGGCTTTGCTTACCACGGCTGGATTGCTTTTATTTAGTTTACATTGCGCCATTCGTTTTGGAGACCCGTTAGCATTTGTTCATGTACAGCGAGCTTGGACTTGGCAGCATCCGCCATGGTCGGATGTATTCGCAAAGGCTTTAAGTTTAAGCAAAGAAAATTTGCTCAGAGTTGTGATGTTCTTTGGTGGAGGCTATTTATTATGGCACTTACGCAAGAGGCTTCCCTTAATTGCTGTCGTTTATGGTTTTGCCTCACTCGCGATGATCCAAGCCACTGGTGCCCTGAGTTCTGTTAGTCGCTACGTTTATGGCATTGTATCTATATCCTTGGCACTCGGCTTGTTGCTAGAGCGCCATCCCCGTTGGGGATATCTAACGCTTGGCTTTTTCGTGATCTTGCTTGCAGGCTTTGCGATTAAGTTTGCTTGGTGGTACTGGATCGCATAATCTGAATTGCTGCACAAAAAAGGTGTAAGCATTCAGTACTATCGGCTAAGTAACTCATTGTACTTACCAAATTCTGAGGATGGATGAACTGTGCGCCCGAAGTATTCCTTGATCATCCCGGTATACAACGAGGAAGAAACACTTCCTGAAATGTACCTTCGGGTTCGTGCAGTGATGGATCAATTGGACGGTGATGTTGAATTAATCTTGGTTAATGATGGTAGCCGCGATCGCTCTTTGGCGTTCCTCCGAGACCTTCATGAAAAAGATCCACGAGTGTGCTACCTTAGCTTTGCTCGTAATTTTGGGCATCAAATTGCTGTTACAGCGGGTCTAAATTTTGTTCGTGGAGATGCGATCATAATTCTTGATGCTGATTTACAAGACCCACCAGAGTTAATTCCGGCTCTCGTGGAACAGTGGAAACAGGGGTATCAAGTTGTCTACGCTCAACGCACCCAAAGACACAAAGAAAGCTGGATCAAGCGTCTCCCAGCATACATATTTTATCGCCTGATGCGGCGTCTGGCTGATGTGGATATTCCCCTCGATACTGGAGACTTCTGTTTGATGGATCGGCGCGTCGTCGATGTCCTCAATAGTATGCCAGAACGTAACCGCTACATCCGGGGACTACGTTCTTGGGTGGGTTTGCAACAAACCTCGATCCACTTTGAGCGTGATCCCCGCTTTGCCGGTGAAGTAAAGTACACCTTTCGCAAGTCTCTCTCTCTAGCGGCAAATGGTCTTGTTACCTTCTCCAGAGTACCGCTACGACTCTCTACTTACGTTGGTTTACTCGCGGCAGTGGTTGCGGTTGTCATGGCAATACTTGTCCTCTACTGGCGTCTTTTTGTCCCTAATTCTCCCTTGACGGGTTTTGCCACAATTATGATTGCTGTCTTTTTTCTGGGTGCTGTGCAGCTAGTTAGTATTGGCATTTTGGGGGAGTATGTGGGACGAATTTATGAAGAGGTAAAAGGTAGACCTCTTTATGTCTTATCAGAAGTGGCTGGCTTTGCTGAGGAACTTACAAATAAACGGTTGTAGAGGTTTCATCTTGCCTGTGGAATCTGAGTTACAAAGAAATCACGCATCACTATTTAGGGACAGACCAAGAACGGACTTTTCCTAAAGTAACAGGAATTCTGCTTTTCACATCAATCGTAAATCGATAAACTTTTTTCGCTCTGCGCCCATTCTCTGGGTCAAAAAATTTCAGTTTCACATCCCAACAATCACTATCAAGACGGCAAAAAGGACTTTTTTCTACTTCGATGCTGTCAAGTACCATACCTCTAGAAACGGCTTCAGAAAAACTAGAAGCGGCTTGAAAAGCGTTAGTAGCTGAGAAATTCAGCGCCCTATCTTTAGAAGTTTGCCCTAAGTTGCGGAGGTCATAATATACCCGTTGCAAGAAGCTAGTCAGGGATTTTCTTAACCTAATTTCGTCAGTTGCTGTTTCTGGGGACTCACAGTTTGTAAAGCTGCATCTACTAAGCCATTAACTTGCCAACCGTAAATTCCCCTAGTGTTGATTAAGGTAATTATGGGGACAATTTGCCCAGAAAATAGTTCCACAGTTATGTTAGTTAACTTTGCAGGAATGCTGACTCTTTCAATGTAGTCTTCGCTGTCTTTTGGTTCAATTTGTCCAGCTAAAATTAGTTGCAAGGTTTCGTAGACATCTGCCGAAAAACCACCCACTGGTTCAATCGCATATATAGGATTAAGTTCTTGATTAAGTGTCCAGATTAA
>CADCTM010000862.1 GCA_902805485.1 uncultured Coleofasciculus sp.
ACAAGGTTGCTCGACTAGCTAGCGCCCAACACCCTGAACGCCAGCGGCAAGCGGGGGGAGGAGTGAAAAAGTCTGCTAATCTGGTGAGCCGTTTACTGGTGTGTCTGCTTTACCTGCGGCAGCATTGGACAATGCAAGCATTAGCAGAAACGATTGGTGCAAGCGAAGCAACGGTATGGAACTACATCCATGAAATGCTACCGTATGTGCGACAGGCGCTGCCTGCGAGTCTGTTAGAACAATGGCAGCAGGAATGCTCCAGTATCGAACGGGTGGAATTGGAACAGCGGTTAGCTGAACTGCCAGAGGGACCTATGCTAGTCGATAGTTGGGAGCAACCAATTCCTCGACCGAGTAATGAGGACGAACAAGCAGAGTATTACTCCGGTAAACAGAAGGAGCATACCCGTAAAAACCAAGTGATTACACTGCCTAAGGGGATTGATCTGGTGGATGTAGTGATTGGGGAGAAAGGACCGCGCAGCGATAGTAAGCTGTTTGAGCAAACGCAAGCCGAGTTGCCAGAGGCGCTCTCGTTTATTGGCGATAAAGCCTATGTTGGTCGTCGCAACACAACAACACCTGATAAGAAGCCACCGAAAGGCGAGTTAACTCAGGCACAAAAGGACTTTAATTGTTCTCTGAGCCAGCAACGAGTCTATGTAGAACATGTGATTCGAGTGATTAAGATTTTCCGGGTTGCCAAAGAAGAGTTTCGACTGCGAGCTCAAATGTATGAGGTCGTTATCGGTTGTGTTTGTGGTTTAGTGCGTCTACGGGTGCAGTATGGCTAAAATCAGGGATTTGGTAGTTCAGCCTGCCCATTTTTCTTATTTCTGAAGAGGTCTAATGAAAACCCGTTAACCCTTGAATCAAATCTTGCTGTTGAAGCAGAGATTGGCAGCGATGAAATAAACACAACTCCAAATCATCAAGAGTTTCAAATGATTGGTTCGCGATTGGTTCGTCAACTATTGTCCACAATCTTTCGGCGGGTTGTAAT
>CADCTM010000863.1 GCA_902805485.1 uncultured Coleofasciculus sp.
TGTGTTACTCCAAGTCGGTCGAAATGCTGAGGTCTTCACTTCGCTTGCTGATTCACTACCTAAAGTATCGATCAATACCTATCTTCACTTGATTCATCCCTCTGTTCAGCAACGCCCAGTTTTTTACTGTTGAAGTATCAACAGTTGAGTTGCGTGTAATTGCGTAAAAACCCAAAAGAACCGTGACAAATTTATAGAGGTGAGGAAAGAACCGATTTCCCCCGCCCTTATACAAAAGTTGGACGTAACGCCAACCTGAACGCATACATCTCCCCTCGACACTCTCTAACAGAAAGACACTCGATAATGAAACCCCAGTTACCTATGTCTTCTCAATATCTCTCACTACTCAAACCCCTACGCCACTGGCTTGACGGTATCGAGATTCATGACCCTAAGCAAGCTCGGTTTGTCTCCAAAATGATTCCAGCTCAATGTCCCTTTGAGCGCGATCTTAAAATATTCGGTCGAACAGTAGCACATATTCCACCGCTATGTAAGCTGAATCCTCTCTACGACCAATTAGTCGGCTTACGCTTCCGCGCCCTTTGTTACCTGGTGGATGTCTGTGGTGAAGACATACAAGCTTACGCTTGATTATGGCTTGAGCCACCTGGGATATTGAGCAAACGATTAACTCACTCCCACGAAAGAGAACATTGCTAACTCTTCACACAATTGGGTGGGTCTGGCATCAAGGTCTGGTTCAATCAACCGTAGGCTTAGTCTGGATGAGCGAGTCTGGTAGGATTATCAATCATGCAGTTGAAACCTAAATGCTGATGAACCAAAGTCAAGCCCTCATCGCTAATCGTTGGTTAAGCGTCTTTTTATTTATCGCTATCGCTACGCTATTAAGCGCTCTATTCGGTTGGTTAGTCAAAAAAGGGGCATTACCGCTCAAACCAATGATGGCTTTCAGTTCGGTACAGTTGCAGTTTATGAGGGTTTGGGTCAAGGTCGCTCTAGCCGTTGGGGTAATTTTGCCCTTGGTCATGTTGGTTGTTTTCTGGGAGCAGTCGATTCCTCGCCAGTTTTTCAGTTGCTACCTGTTGGCTGTTGTCGTTCAGCTTGCAAGTGAAGCCAGTTTCAGTCGTTTGCTGTGTAAAAGCGTTGTTGTCATTATTGGAACGTTGTATACAGGGTTTCGGATTTGGCAGTTGTGGGAAGGTCTGCACTTATTCGCTTATCCGATGCTTTGGCTGGGCTTATTGTGGTTAGTTCTGCTGTTTTGGGTGGCTAACCTGATTATGCTGGTGAGCATGGCTTTTCCTAGCATCTTTCCCGAATCCGAGAAAAATTCTATTGAGGCTGGTTAATCCGCGTATCAAGGCCGCTGACAAGAGCGATACAGCGCGGGACTTATAGCCCCCCGAACCCCCATTAGTTAAATGGCGGCTCCAAGATTGCTGAAGTGCTTCGGAACACTCAGAAGTTATTGGGGAACCTCGAAGCGATTATGCCAATCAGCACTAGTAAACCTAGCGCTCGACGAAAGTAGTTAACGCCCTCGAATAGCTCCTGCCACGCCCAAGTAAACAAAGAGCCAAAAGCTATTGCGCCTAGACCTATATGGATGTTGCCGCTTTTCACAATTAATGTGAGTACAGTTGCTATAATCCCCACCAAAAGCGGCAGATTTGGCGGTTGAGCAATAACAATATTGCCCTCGCTGTCTCGGAAAGTTTTATCGAATAAGCTATTTTCCATAAATTTAAGTCTACTTGGCAACAGGAGGCTCAACTCTCACCCGTTAGTAGTAATTCAAAGAAACGTTGGGAAGAAAATCATCATAAAAGTTCTCTAATTAAGTAATGAATCTCCCTCTCAACTCTTGATATGTAGCTGCACAGCTCATCATCCAGAGATATCCGATCGCATGACTCCCTCGATTTCCAGAATCAAATCAGCACCGTAGACTCTTGAGGGTGTCTGGAAACCGGGACTCACTTGACCTGCCAGTACCTTTTCTATAATGGCTAGAGCCGTCCGAGCCGTCAGGGTATAGCCTTCAGGACATTGTAGTAGTGATACTCTTCGGTTCCCAGAAGGGTCTAAAACTTCTCCCCAAAACCGACTTTTGCCCTGTGCCCGCTGTGCCTCAGTTGGTCCTGGCGCTCCCGCTATTATCAGACGTTTCTGAAAGTCCTGTATAACGTCCAAGCCTAATAACCAACCCAGATAACGGCTTGCCACCATTGCCCAGTAGGTCTTGGATTCAACCGCCATATACACTTCAATATCAGGAATACCTGTGCTGTAGAATGCGGTGGATACGTCACCCCAAGGAATTGTTGTGGCTAGCACTTCCCCTTCTCCGAAGTCAATCGCGCGGGTTCTCCAGGCAGCTTCAACTGGGGTGAGAACTCCACCGCGTCGGATCAGTCCTCCTCGATGCTGGTTCTCTACCATTGTCGTCGCGGTGCCTCGTGACATTTGCCCCGCTTGAAAAGCCAGGGATAGTTGGGTAGCTGTTGGCAATTGTGCCTTGAGGTGTGCCGCTAGACAGTCCGAGGGTACAACGTCGAAGCCCACGCCGGGGAGAAGCATGACTCCCAGCGATTTTGCCTCGGCATCTAGGGCAGCGATCGCTTCAAAGACTGATACTTCACCAGTAATATCCAAATAGTGTGTTTGGGTTCTCAGGCACGCCTCAACCATCGGTTTAGAGGTGCGAGAGAAGGGTCCAGCACAATGGAGTACTGCGGCTACATCTAGTAATGCCGCATCCACAGCGGCGGTATCTTCTAGAGAAAAGGCTTTGTATTCTAAACCCAGTGACGCGGCAAGTGTCCCCAGTTGCTGGGAATTACGTCCAGCGAGAATCGGCTGTAGTCCCCGCTGCACACCATAGTGAGCAATCAGGGAGCCGGTATAGCCATTAGCACCGTATAACAAGAAGCGATCGGACATTGGTTGAGGTTTGTTCACTTATCTAACGGTACTTCACTTGCCTTTCGTCATCAGGGGTCTCCTCCTTCTTCAAAGGGGTAAACTGGGATGTTGTTTTGGAGTTCAGCGATCGCTACAGTAGTATTCTTGCCGATTGTACTGATTGATCGAGGTCAACTGTTTCCAACCTCCTGGCAGGAATGGCTAATAATTATTTCTCTAGCTGATGTTTGTCAAATCCTGGGACAGGGAATGCTCGTACACAGCCTCGACCAGTTGTCATCAGAATTCGTGGCTTTATTCCTGCTTTTAGAGTCGGTACTGGCTGGAGTTGGAGCTTGGGCATTGTTTTTAGAACATTTGAGTTTGTTGAATCTGGTAGCGTTTGCGATCGCCTTGGTAGGCGTATACCTTTCTCTATCCAATCCATCTGCACTGAGAAATGAAGCAATTCAACCAAGTTTCGCAACGTTGCAGGTAGAAACTGAGCAGAAAAATCGAGAGCAAGAAGTGGTCAAGGTTGTACTCAACATTTGTGTTGCCAAAAACGCTTGAGAACGAACAGTTACAGCCCAAATTCGCCACCTCGAATCTCTATGGACACAATTGAGTCACAGAAGCGATCGCTTAACGACCTCTTGCCCTACCCGAACCGTTTCATCGAGTAGCCTGGGGTCTACCTGCTTGTCGTTTGGACTGTGGTAGTTAGGCTCCTGACCTCGGTAAAAGAAGAGCACCGGCACCCCGGCTGCTGCAAAGGATGCATGGTCACTGCTATCGTTGCTTTGGAAGGTTGAGATCTTTGGGTCGGCGGCTAGTGCCAACGCCGTCAACGATGACGCGCCCCCGACACCAAGCTGCTTATTGACACCAACCATATCGAAGTTCAGCATAGCCTTAAGCCCAGAGATTAACTGGGGCTGGGCTGCCTTCACGAAAGCTCTTGAGCCTTGAAGACCGTCTTCCTCCCCGTCGAAGGCAACGAACCAGGCTTGGCGAGCAAGCGGTGTGCTAGACAAATTCCGGGCAATTTCGAGGACGACTGCCGTCCCTGAAGCGTTATCGTTTGCACCCGGTGAGCCGACTACTGAGTCATAATGACCGCCGAGCAGTACGCTTGGCTTTGTCACGCCCTCAAGATGAGCTACGACGTTGCGCCCAGTCACAAGACCCTCTCTAGTATTCACATTCAAGCTGACCTCAAGTGACTCACTTTGCCTGCGGACGCTAGCTCGTCCCGCTTGGCTAACAAGCAAAGGCTTACCTTGCTCACCGGAGAGCGCTAGTACTGGAATGGGAGTTGCACCACCGAGAGTTCCAGAGAAGTTGCCTGACTCTGCGTTGACGATAATTAAACCCACTGCACCTGCGGTTGCCGCATTCTGAGCCTTTTGGAGAAAGGGTATCTCGCCGCGCCGTACAATAGCGATCGCACCTTTGACATTGACAGAGGCAAAATCGGCAGGTCGTCCGACATTAGGAACGGCGACGAGGGGTGCCATAAGTTTTCCAGCTAGTGAGCCTTTTAATGCCCGTCCGGGGATAGTCATGCTGCCAACGGTGAGGGTAGAGCCTAAATCCTGAAATTTTGAGTAAGTGAAGGTCTGGACTTCGGCCACGTAACCCGCCTTGCGGTACTCCTCAAGCAGGTAGGAGCTGGCTTTATCCATCACTGGTGTCCCAGCTACCCGTGGACCGAGGGCAACCAAGGCTTGAACATCGGCGCTAGCACGACCGGGTTGGCTAGGACTTTGAGCTGGCTGATTGGGCGTAAGTTCTTGAGCTTGTTCACTTGGCGTAGGTTGTTGGACTTGCACCCCAAATGAGCGGGGTGGGGTATACCCAGGGACCCCAAGACTGAGAACACTCGCACTTGCAACCAGCAACTTAATCGAGAGCTGTAATTGCATCGCATTTTTTCCTTAAATTTTGAATTACCCAATTTGGTTGCTGCTTGGGAATCTGCTCAGATACCTCAAATGTCTCTAAAAATCGAAGAGTTGTGGTCACATCCCTGGTTGGCTCAATCCTGATAAGTCAGCGATCGCGTATTCCAAACCTACCACTACTCGTGCTAGGCGATCGTAGTTAACTTTGTCGGGGGTATCGTTTGAGGTGTGATAGTAGGGATAACGGAAAGGTGCGGTATCGGTCACCATTATTCCAGGATAACCCTGCTGCCAGAACGACCACTGGTCAGACCAACTCACACCAGTAATTTCGTTGGGCAGAGCAGTCCCCTCAGACGGGAATTTGGTATGACGGCGGAAAGATGCGATCGCATCTGTTACCAGTGACCCAGAATCGACGTTGCCAACGAAGCTGATGAAATTCCCCTGGAGTGGGTAGATGGAGGATAGCTGCGGTAAAGGATATCGCTGGCTACCGATCTTGTCAGAATAGTACCCGATCGTTTCCAGACTGAGCATGGCAACGACTTTTTCAGAGCGCTGTTTGCATCGAGAAGCATAGACAATACTCCCCATCCCTTCTGAGAAGAAAAAAGGTGGCTCCTCATTAACAAATTCAACAAAGCGTAAGGTTCTTTCAGGCTTTTTCCCAGCAAACAGACGCGCTAGCTCCAAAGTCGCGGCAGCGCCAGTGCCGTTGTCGTTTGCACCGGGACTGCCAGATACTGAGTCGTAGTGTCCGCCGATGATTACAATCTCGTCAGCTCGTTGAGTACCGGGGATTTCGACTTCAAGATTGTAGTAGGTCTGGTTGTCAACGGTGTATCCCTGCCGTTGGACTTTATACCCAGCTTGAGCGAATGAAGCGTCTAGGAAATCAGCCGCCGCCATTAGTTCCTTGTAGTGTAGGAAGTTCCGTTCCCCAATTTCACCAGCCAGCTTTTCTACATCCCGTTGCAGGGCATCCCGTAGCGCCACTTCCTTTTGGGTCAATGGTGGCAACTCCCCTCGGTAGCTTTCTCCAGGCATCTGAATCATAGTCAACCAACCCCAGCTAATGAGAATACCCAGGATGATGACGAGTACCGTCAACAGGAGCAGGGCGACTCGAAAAAGCCGTTGCACGCCCAAAGGACGATTTTTGTTGGTGTCCCGCTCATCCACAACTTCTCTTCTCATAAGGACTTACAAGAGAGGGTATTCAGGTATTTCAGTAGCTTAAAAGGTTTATCTGACAGAAACCTGGCTCTGTGGTGGGATTTGGTATTACAGAGTGATCGCTCTTCGGACATTGGCAAAGGCGATCGCCTTATCCTGTTGTGTGACGATGCAAATAGGCAAGTCGTTGTGCGTGAATCTCCGAAAGTCGGTTGAACGCTTCTTCTGTGTACCTTGTAGCTTCTCGCTCAATCGCTGCCCAGACTAGCTTGAGTGCTTTCGAGTCGCGGCAGGCGCGAATTAAGGTGCAGCAAGCGGCTACCCATTGCTCTAGCTGACGATAACTGATGAAGTAGCCGCCAATGCCTTGAATATGCACCCAAAGTATATGCTTCCACTTTTCCCAACGCCAAACTCTACTTGGGTCAGTTTTTAGATATTTGGCGAGTTGTCTTTTGGTGATGACAAAGGTTTCGGGATTGATGCGGCGGCGCAGGACGCTCATGGTTGTTTGGGAGTAGGTGCTTGTTTGGTTTGATGCCGTTGCTCGGTTTGGTTGCGAGAGTTACGATCCCCCTAGCCCCCCTTAAAAAGGGAGGGAAAGTACTCTTAGCCTCCCTTAAAAAGGCGGAAACCAGAGCTTACTTCATTGTTTGTTTCATGGGGAAATACTCTTAGCCCCCCTTTTTAAGCCCTGTTGGGGGGATCTAATCGTCTGGGTTATCTGGCTTTACGTCAAAAGCAATTTGAAAGGGGATGCTGGGCATAAGTTGCTTGAGGATTCGCAGATGTCCCTCCGCGTCTACTCGGCGGCGAAAGCGTCCGACGATGAGGGTACGCATATCGGGGAAGGGGCGGATGATGCACCAGGGATGCAGCCGTTGTAAGTAAGTCATGATGCTGTCCTAATTAGGTTTACGGGTTGCTTTTTTATGGCGTGTTGAATGATGGCTTCGATCGCTTGGCGTCGGGTGTCGTTGTTTTGGGGGTGAAGTACCCAGGCGCTAATCGGGGCGGGTTGATAGGTCAGCGTGTAGAAGTGATCGGGGGCGATGATGACTTTCCATACAGGCTGTTTGGGTTGTTTGCGAAGTCGGTAGCCGCGTTTGTGGAGTGCTGCTTTTATGGCAGCAATGTCTGTGGCGACTCGTTGTGCTTCGGTCGCTTTTGATTTTTTCATTGGTATTCTATTAGTGGAAATGACTGCGATTGCCCAGCAAGCGGTTTGCGCTCTAGGCAATTGCTTTTTTTATTGAGGTCAACCAGAAAAATGTCCTGTTTTCAGAACATCCCTATCATACCGCAATGTTCTGAAGATAGAACATTTACTCGGTTAT
>CADCTM010000864.1 GCA_902805485.1 uncultured Coleofasciculus sp.
CAGCTACAGCATTTGCACCAGTTAGACAATGATCTTGCTCTGACTTGTGGTGCCTGTGTGAGTTGGAAAAGTAGTGATTCTGTAACGGGGCGCAAGCAGTCTGAAGATTCCACCTTATTTGGAGTGTTGGGAAATATCCTATATCGCGATCGCGGTTTTGCCACCTCCAAACCTGTCACGGCTGGGTTTTACTTCTCCAATCCTCAAACGTTGTGCTTAAGAACAGAATATAAGAGTTCTGTGTTTGAGGAAGAACTAAAACTGATTGGTGAAAACTACCGTACCCGGCAAACAATTATCTCTCGTGCGGGCGAGCAGCAGATGATCGGGCAGTACTTGGAAAAGCGACTATAAGTTAAGTAGTAGCATTCAGCAACAAGCCCCAGTATCTCTACCGGGGCTTATGCTACTTAAATTACAGGGTTGACTTATTTAAAAGATTGTGTATTGGCGGTAGAAGTCGCTAGTTCCTCTAAGCGTTCCTGCTGATCTTGGCTAATGCAAGATTGAATTAATGGCTCCAAATCACCTTCAAGAACTGGGTTAAGTGAAAAATTTATACCCAGACGATGATCAGTGACGCGATTGTCTTTGTAATTGTATGTGCGGATTTTTTCGGAACGAGAACCAGTACCTACTTGCGATCGCCGCATTGAAGTTACAGCATCTTGTTGCTCTTGTAGCTTAATATCATAAAGCTTGGCACGGAGAATCTGCATTGCGCGTTCTCGGTTTTGCAACTGACTTCGCTCTTCGGTACAGAAAACGCGGATGCCTGTAGGTTTATGGATCAGGTCAACGGCTGTTTCGACTTTGTTGACATTTTGTCCACCTGCGCCGCCAGAACGAGCTGTTTTAAGTTCTATCTCCTTTGGGTCAATCTGGACTTCCACCTCATCCACTTCCGGCATTACCGCCACTGTTGCCGTTGAGGTATGAACTCTACCTCCGGCTTCGGTTACAGGTACTCGCTGCACCCGATGGACACCGGCTTCAAATTTTAGTTGGCTATAAACTTGATTGCCCTGAATTTCTAAAATTGCTTCTTTAAAGCCGCCCATATCAGCTAAGGATTCACTGAGCAACTTCACCTTCCAGTTTTGAGTTTCAGCGTAGCGCGAGTACATTCGTACCAAATCGCCACACCAGATACTCGCCTCATCGCCACCCGTCCCAGCGCGAATTTCCAGCATGATGTTTTTGTCATCATTGGGGTCACGAGGCAAAAGCAAAATTTTCAGGCGGGTTTCTAAGGTCTCTAGTTTCGCCTGTAGTTCTTCAACTTCTAGCGCTGCCATTTCTTGCATTTCCAGGTCGCTGCTTGCTTCCTTGAGGACGCTACGCGCTCCTGCTAAATCTTGCTGAGTTACCTTCCAGGTTTCGTAGGTATCAACAACTTCTTCCAGTGACGAACGTGCCCTGGTGATCCGTTGCATTTCAGTCGGATTGGTTGCGATATCTGGGTCTGCCAGACGCCGCGTTAACTCATTAAAGGTTTGTTCAACAGATTGTAGTTTCTCCAGCAGGTAAGTTTCAGCCATGACTTTTGCGATCGCTCCATTGAAATAGTCTTGTTTGCTCACAAATAAAATAATCACCCAGCAAGCTTGTTACTGGGTGTCACAGCAAACAAACCTGCTATTTTTCTTCGGCGTTGGACTGAGGGGCTGAACTTGTTTCATCAAGCATTCCGTATTTCCGCATAAAGCGCTCGACTCGTCCTTCTGTATCAATCATTTTCTGCGTCCCTGTATAAAAGGGATGATTGCCAGACCAAACATCAACATGCATTTCTGGTCTAGTTGAACCAATGGTCATTACAACTTCGCCGTTGCAATAGACTTTCGCTTCTGGATACCACTTTGGATGAATATCGGGTTTAGCCATAATTACTCCTCTACTTTGATTTTTTTAGTTGTTATTTGTTGTTTGTGATTTGCCGACAACAAACAACAAATAACCAATGACTACTACTACTAATTTAACGCTTCGAGTACTGTGGTGCTTTACGAGCTTTATGTAAGCCGTATTTTTTACGCTCTTTGGCTCGTGGGTCGCGAGTTAAGTAACCTTCTATTTTTAGAGGTGAGCGGTTATCTGGGTCGAGTTCACACAATGCTCTCGCTACTCCCAAGCGAATCGAGTCAGCTTGTCCGGTCAAACCACCGCCGTGAGCATTAACCAAGATGTCATACTCAGTTTCCAGCCCCAAGGTTTCCAGAGGGGCTTTGGCGACTGAAATGTAGGTGGAGTTGTAGTTAAAGTAGTTGTCTCCTGGTCGTCCATTGACGGTTAGTTGACCGCTACCGGGAACTAAACGCACCCGTGCCACGGCGGCTTTACGGCGACCGGTACCCCAGTATACGGCGCGATCGCTTTGTTCTACTGCTTGCATTAGTTATTTTCTCCTGGAATGGTTTTAATTTTTAGGGCTTCTGGTTTTTGTGCTTCATGGGGATGGCTGTCTCCAGCGTAAACTTTCAGCTTTGTGAACAGTTGACGACCAAGAGAATTTTTCGGCAGCATTCCCTTAACAGCTTGCTCAATAATCCTTTCTGGCAAACGATCTTGCAACTTAGCGAAGGTTTCGGTTTTCATTCCTCCGGGGCGGCCGGAATGACGACGATAAAGCTTTTGAGTCCGTTTTTTGCCTGTAACAACGACTTTTTCAGCGTTGACAACAACAACAAAATCACCTGTATCCATGTGAGGAGTATAGGTGGGTTTATTTTTACCCCGAAGAACCATCGCAATCTCGCTTGCCAAGCGTCCTAGACGCATTTCAGCAGCATCGACTACGTACCAATTTCGTTCTATGGAGTCTTGAGGGGGGAGATAGGTTTTTTCCATCGGTCTTTTTTTAACGCTTCAAAGGTTAACTTTTCTAATTGAGGCAGTACTCTGCTTGGGTAGCAGTGGGCAAGAGAAATTTTGGCTGTGTATCAAACCAAATTTCTGGGGGAAAGGGTGAGTCTGGGTAGCCAACGCGCAACAAGCATAAACCTTTGGCTGGAGCGGCGTATTTCACCTCTTCTCGTCGCTGATTCACCCAAAGTTCAGTAAACTGTTTTGGGTGTAGCTCCCCTCTTCCTACTTGTACCAACATTCCTACCAAGAGCCGCACCATGCCATACAAAAATCCGTTTGCCTGAATTTCTATATGAATAAATGAGTCGTTACGGTGACATTGAGCCGCTTGGACATTTACCCAAGAATGCGTTCGTCCTGAATTGGCACGGTGAAAAGCTGCCAAGTGGTGCTTACCAATTAAGGGGGTTAAAGCGGCTTGAATCAGTGATTCATCTAGCGGGGCATGATAATAATGCCAACTAAATGGTCGCACAAACAAGTTGGGTCGGGCTTCGCAGTAGAGGGTGTATCGATAACGACGCCAGCTTGCACTAAATCTGGCGTGCCAGTCGGTAGGAACCGATGCTGAAGCTCGGATCAGGATATCCTCAGGCAGCCGACTATTGAGAACTGCCGCCCACCGTTGAGCTGGGATGGGACTTGTTGTATTGAAGTGAGCTACCTGAGCCGCCGCATGAACACCTGTATCCGTGCGACCTGCGGCGTATACTGTTACGGCGCGATGCTCTAAGGTAGAGAGGACTTTTTCGATTTCCTCCTGCACACTGCGATGGTGAGGTTGCCGTTGCCACCCATAAAAATGTGTACCCAGGTATTGAATAACGAGGGCAATTCGCTGGGTTGGTTTAGCATTGATACAGGACATAGAGCATTAAAAATTAAAAATTAAAAATGTAAACTAGCTACATTTCTAATTTTTAACGTCCTTAAACTAGTTCGATAATTGCCATTTCTGCATTATCACCACGGCGCGGCACAGTTCTCAGGACGCGGGTATAGCCACCATTACGATCGCCATATCGTTCCTTTGCTCCCTCAAATAGGGCGTGAACTAATTGTTTGTCGTAGAGATAACCCAAGGCTCGACGCCGAGAGGATAGTGACCCATCCTTTGCCAAGGTAATCATTTTTTCGACTTCTGAGCGAATCGCTTTTGCCCGAACTTTAGTTGTTGTAATTCGACCGTGACGAATTAATTCCGTCGCTAAGGCTCTCATTAAAGCCCGACGTTGGTCAGCGGGCTTTCCCAGTAGTGGTACACGACAGCGGTGACGCATTTTTTTCTTCCTATACACTCCAAAAAACTGATGAGAAATGGGGAATTAGGTAAATCCTCCCCGTTCCCCTCTTTCTTTTCCTTAGCTAGTTTTTGCAGCTTTCTCGTGGGGCAGTGTAATTCCCAAGCGCCGCTGCAAGGCTTCTATGACTTCTTCGGCAGATTTTTGACCAAAGTTTTTGATTTCTAAAAGGTCTTCCTGGCTATAGTCCAGCAAGTCGGCTACAGAGTTAATTTGTGCCCGCTTCAGGCAGTTATAAGCCCGTACTGACAGTTGCAGTTCTTCAATGGGAATTTGACCGTTTGGATCTTGCTCATCTGGATACTCGGCTTGTGGCGTCTCTAGATCGGTATCCTTCAATGGATTGAACAAATCCACCAAAAGATTCGCGGCTTGACGCAGGGCTTCTTTTGGTGACAAACTGCCGTTTGTCCAAATGTCCAAAACCAAGCGGTCTTTTTCTAGAGAACCGTCGATACGTGCATCTTCAACGCTGTAGTTTACCTTATTAACTGGCATAAATACAGCATCAATCTGGAGGAAATCTACAGCCGCTGCATCGTCACGTCCACGTTCTACGGAGCGATATCCTTTGCCTTTTTCAATGCGAAATTCCATCTCCAGCCTCGCACCCTCTGCGAGAGTAGCAATGTACTGACCTGGATCAACAATTTCTACTTCTGAAGGTAAATCGAATTGAGCGGCTCTTACGGTTGCAGGCCCCGTAATCATAACCCGACCAATCTGAGGCGCAGATGTATAACTTTTTAGGACAATTTCTTTCATGTTCAAGAGAATTTCTAGAACATCCTCTCGTATCCCCTCAATGGTCGCAAATTCGTGATTAACTCCAGCGATCCGGACAGCAGTTACGGCTGCACCTTCAAGGTTTGACAGCAGTACTCGCCTCAGGGCATTGCCTACTGTTGTTCCTTGACCGCGTTCTAGAGGTTCCAGGACAAATTTGCTATATTGACTCTGATTCTTCAGTGTTTTAGACTCTACACACTCGATCGAAAACGCCATGGAGTAACCTCCCTTATTCTTAAATCCCCAGAGAAAGCGCAATTGCCGCGCTTTCTTATACATTGCTCCTGACCAACAATCCGGTGCAAGATGCTATTGATAGAAGTTTCAGCGGGTTAAATGACTATTTGAAGTAATTGCCATCTGACACTTCTGTCTATCTCTATCTCAAACAAGTTAGTGATTAAACTCGACGCCGTTTTGGTGGACGGCAACCGTTGTGGGGAATTGGCGTCACATCCCGAATCAATGTAATTTCTAGTTGTGCTCCTTGGAGTGCCCGAATGGCGGTTTCTCGCCCTGCACCTGGTCCGCTCACCATTACTTCAATTTGACGCATTCCCTGGTCGGCAGCTCGACGAGCCGCGCTGTCAGCAGCCGTTTGAGCCGCAAACGGAGTTCCTTTTTTGGCTCCCTTAAAGCCACTTGAACCGGCTGATGCCCAGGAAACTACATCGCCCCTAGTGTCAGTGATTGTGACAATAGTGTTATTGAAGGTGGATTGGATGTAAGCTATGCCGTTTGGTACATTACGTTTTTGCTTTTTTGCACCTGTTTTTTTAGTTGGTCGCGCCATGTCGCTCTGTAAAACTCGTGTTGATTGGGTTGAATAAGTTGATTACTTCTTACCGGGTGCTTTCTTCTTGCCTGCAATCGCAACACGCCGTCCTCTACGAGTCCGCGCGTTGGTGCGAGTCCTTTGACCACGGACCGGCAGTCCAAGGCGATGACGACGCCCTCGGTAAGTACCGATATCGACAAGACGCTTGATATTCATTGACTCCCAGCGCCTTAAATCCCCTTCCACCTGATAATTGGTTTCGACGGCGGCTCTCAGGGCAGTGACTTCGGCATCGCTCAAATCCTTTACTCGTGTATCAGGATTCACTCCGGTTGCTGCCAAAATTTCTTTAGACCGCGATAGACCGATTCCGTATATGTATGTCAGACCAACTTCTACACGTTTATCGCGAGGAAGGTCTACACTGGCAATCCGTGCCACGCTTTTTTCTCCCTATTCTTGGTTTTGTGCTACAAATGAGTCTTAAGAGTCAGTTGACTACCCTTGACGCTGCTTGTGTTTGGGATTTTGACAAATCACCATAACCCGACCGCGTCTTCGGATGACGCGGCATTTTTCGCAAATTTTTCGGACGGATGCTCTAACTTTCATGCCTTATTTTGGCCACACTGCAAGCTTAACATTGTATCATTTTTTTGATAGATTTAGTAACCAAAACCGATTAAATATTAACTGAAGATAAGCTTTATTTAATCTTATTTTTTACGAAGTCGATAGGTAATCCTACCTTTGGTGAGATCGTAGGGCGTTAATTCGACTTTAACGCGATCACCCGGTAGAATCTTGATGTAGTTTCGGCGAATTTTGCCAGAGATGTGGGCAAGGACATTAAATCCATTGTCCAGATCAACGCGAAACATGGCATTAGGCAGGGATTCTGTCACCGTGCCTTCCATTTCAATTAAGTCTTGTTTAGCCAATGTGTTCAAACCTCAATGCTTTTAACCACCCCCATACGCTCCAAACCGTTGGATGAAAATCCAGGGAGTGTTAACATATTTTATCAAATATTGACTCCAAGCGACTGATCTGCTTTTATCTGCACTTGGCTTTTTTGAAGAGACTCAACTGATAAAGCCACTTTTAATGAATGGGTAATTCTTAGGAATACACGAGCTGTTTTAGAGACTCTGTAACGTCTTCCAAGGAGCGATCACCATCAACGACTTTGAGGGTAGAGCGATCGCGGTAGTAACCAATCAAGGGTGCGGTATCGTTGTGATAAATCTCCAGGCGGGTACGGATTGCCTCGGGAGTATCATCATTGCGTCCTCGACCAAGCATTCGTTCAATCAGTACCTGATCTGGAACTTCCAAGTTAATACAGTCGCAAGTTTGCTGAGTGCCCTGCAAGAGGTTATCCAAGAAAACTGCTTGGCTAACATTACGAGGAAAACCATCTAATATCCAACCGTTTTGGGCATCCAGTTGATTGCAGCGATCGCGTCCCAACTCACGGAGCAAATCATCAGGCCCTAACTCACCCTGCTCCATGTAACAT
>CADCTM010000865.1 GCA_902805485.1 uncultured Coleofasciculus sp.
TTGCTCGTTATGGAATGCCCACTTGGGTTGGTATTCCTGGACTAATCGTGCGGCTAACTGTTCTGGGGTAGGAGGCTTTTTCTTCTTTGGCTTATCGCAAGTCGAGTTTTCAGACTTTCGTAGAAGCAGGGTCTTTGGCACAATCGGGGCAACAAACTTTGTTGTCACAAGCCGCTCAACGCGATTTAGTGGCAGAGTTGCTGGCAGATAAGCGCTCCCTCAATACCCGCCGAGCCTATGAGTGGGATTTGAAAGACTTCTTTAGCGTGGTGGCTCTTTCATCGCCGACGCCTGCCCTGGTGGCTGAGTTTCTAGGGTTGGATAGATTTGCGGCGATTTCCTTAGTGCTGAAATACAAGGCGGCACTGATTGAGAAAGGATTGAAGGAGGCAACTGTTAATCGTCGGTTAGCAGCAATCCGCAGCTTGGTGGACTATGCCCGTAAGATTGGCAAGTGTGACTATACCCTCACGGATATTCAAGGCGAGAAAAGCAAGTCCTACAGAGATACCACAGGGATTAGCGCGATTGCCTTTAAGAAAGTACTGCATACTTGCGATCGCACAACACTAAAGGGTAAGCGAGACTATGCTATCCTTCATTTACTTTGGAGTAATGCTCTTCGGCGCAATGAAGTTGCCTCACTCGACATTAAACACTTTGACCCTTCGGCTCGGACGCTGGCGATTCTGGGGAAGGGGAGAGGAACCAGCCGGGAAACCATCACCCTGAGTAATGCCACCATAAACGCTCTGTTGGAGTGGTTAAACGAGCGAAAGTGTTTAAACCTGAACGCACCTCTATTTTGTTCTCTCAGTTACAATCAATCGGGTCATCGGCTGACAGGAGAGGCAATTCGACAGATTGTCGAACAGACTTGCCTCGCGGCGGGGATTAGCAAAAAAATGTCGCCACATCGGATACGACACGGGTCTATCACTCATGCCTTAGATAAATCGGGCGGCAACATCCGGGCTGTGCAGCGCTTGAGCCGTCACGCCAAGATTGAAACCTTAATGATTTACGACGATAACAGGAGCAATTTGCAAAGCGAACTGACAGAGCTACTGGCTGACTCCATTGAGTGAACTAGGAGACTTCCCTAAAATAAAGGGCTATAAGAATGATTACTTCCGCCTATTGGTACTGATTCATCAGTCGTTGTACCTGAATTTGCACATCTTGAAAGGCTTGAGGAGACACAACCCCAGTTCTGAAGGTTAGTTCAGTGGTGTAGCGCCCGTTTTCTAAATCTCGAAAGACTGTAAGTTCTCTATCCTTAAGATTTACTACCCAATATTCAGCAATACCTGCTTCACCATAGACAGCTTTTTTCTCGTTCAGGTCTTTGTCAAGGGTGGTGTAAGAGAATTCAATTAGCCAAAAAATATCGTCGGGATAGGGATGGTGTTCTAGATAGACGGCTCCCAGTGGTTTGACAATTGCCAAATCTGGGGCGGGTTCGGAGTCATTGGGTAGGGTGATGGGGTGCGCCTCGCGGATTTTGACCCGATTGCCCAGCAATGTCCGCAAATAATCCCCAACTTCACTGTTGTAGTAGGCGTGGGGTTCTCGTTCGGGTGGCATAACTACAAGATCTCCGCGCAATAGTTCGACAGGCTGATCGTCAAACAGCCCAGCATCGAGCGCCCGGTGGTAGCGTTCAATTGTCCATTTGTAAGTGGTGACAGTCATAGCACAGTTAGCTCCTGGTTAGCGAGCGCACATGATGGCAAACTCTCTCTTACATATCTTTACAGAGGAGTCACGAATTCAAAACCAAGTCAATCGCTCGGTCAATCAAGTCTACCGCCTCAACTGTGTAGTGGTAGGTCTTCCGGATTGGTATCGTAGCGGTTGACAAGTTGAATTACGCGATCGCCCATTCGGTAAACGACCTCTCCCGTCACCACTTCTGGCTCTCCATCTCGTTTCGGGTTAAAGATGGGCTGCAAGCGAGCATTCAAAGCTTTGACCCCAGCCGCTCCCTGTTTCTGAGGGGCTAATACCATCAACTGTTGGTTCAAGTCGATGTTGTCGGCTTTCATCTGAGACGCCAATTCGACAATGGCATCAGCCGTCGAATTAGCCGTTGAACGGCACAGCATGGCGCAGTCCCCCACATCCATCCACTGACGAGGTTGGTTAAACTGATGCAGTTGTGGCACTTTCCCTCCTAGGACATCTTCCGCAGCGTAGATAATGGGACTTTCGTGCTGTTGGCGATAGATGGTTTGCAATTGAGTCGTTGGTATTAATTCCGCGAGGATTAAGTCCCGCAGCACCATCCCCGCTCCTACACTGGGGAGTTGGTTAGCATCGCCGACGATTAAGATTCTTGTAGTCGGTGGTAAAGCTTTCAGCAAGGAGTTAAACAAAAATAAATCCACCATGCTAAATTCATCCACAATCAACCAGTCAATCGGCAAGGGATTGTTTTGGTTGTAGCGGAAGGACTGCTCGTACCCCTGCCACTGTAAAAGGCGATGAATGGTTTGTGCTTCGTATCCGGTCGCGTTTTTCATGCGGGTTGCAGCTTTCCCGGTTGGTGCGGCAAGGGCTAGTTTGACTCCTTGGGAACGCAACCACTGCACTAGGTATTTGAGTATGTGGGTCTTGCCGCGCCCAGGACCACCTGTGAGAATACTAAAGGGATGCGCCCATGCCTTATGCATAGCACTACGCTGTTCTGGTGAAATACGCTCAAATTCTTGGTAATACGCTTGTTCCAACTTGTGCAACCAGTGTTCCAGGTGTTCAGTTGGATACTCGTGTTGAGCCAGGAAGGCTTTAACGATTCTGGCGGCGTTGAGTTCGGCGCGGTAAACAGGCTTTAGGTAGATGCTGCCAGTTGTGTTGCCTTCTACTAGGGTTTGGTTAGTCAGGCATGATTGAATTGCGGCTTGCACAGCGTCGGGTTCTGGGGTATGGTTGTCACCTGCTAGGAGTTCCAAAGCTCGGATTAGTAATTGGGCTTGGGGGACGAAACAATGCCCTTCACGGAGAGCATCTTTTAAGACTTGGCGAATTCCTTGAGAGTAACGCTCAGCACTATCAGGAGAAATGCCAATCGCTAGGGCTAAGGCATCGACGGTTTTAAACCCGATTCCCTCGACTTCATCAATGATGCAGTAAGGGTTACTCTTGAGGACGGCTTCGGTTTGGTGTCCGTAACGTTCGCTCAACTTCAGGGTTAACCCCAAGGGAATTCCGAGTCCCAACAGCCAAGCGATTGCTCCCCGTAGTGGGTTAGCTTGACTTTCCCTCCAGGCTTTTGTGATAGCGGCGATGCGGTACTGAGGGAGGGATGGGATTTGAGAGAGTTGCTCTGGGGAGTGTTCTAAGATGTCGAGAGTTGCTTTCCCCCAGTGAGAGACAAGTAGAGCCGCCGTCTTTTTTCCAATACCCCGAAATATTCCACTGGCGAGGTATTGCTCGATTTCCTGATTGGTGAGTGAGGGAAGTGGAGGCAAGTGATTGACTGGGTTTAACTCAAACATCTGTTGGAGTGTGGTACTGCTTATCCTTAATCAAGTTACCAGGTACTGTTTGGGACTAGCCTGAATTCTATATTAGCTGGGCTTTCCTTCAAGAATGTCCAACTCAACTTTTTCTAAAACTTTTGGCTTCATTCCGTATAGGTCGCACAGGACTGGCTTGACATCATCAAACTGAAAATATTCAGTTAAACTGCCAATGGGATAGTTTTCGTCCTTGTAGCGATGTTTGAAGTACAACTCCACATTCCCTCGATGTTGCCAAACATCCAGTACCTTGATTTCAATCTGTTTATAATGAGCCGCTAAATCTCTTTGCACTTCAATCACTCGTTCTTCAATTGGTCGCTTAGTCACGCCAATTTTGTGTAAAGTTTTTCTCCCGACTTTGACTTCCAGAAAATATAAACATCTTTCCCAAATACGTTTGAGTTGAGCGCGATAGATTCTTAAATCGGCAACTCGCTCAATTAAGTGTCGAGAGTTTATCAGTTTGGCTCGTTGTGCTGCCCCTTCTAACTGCAATAGCTTATCTAGTAGCAGTGGCTCTTGTACTTGGTTGAAAAGCGTCATCGAGAGCGCTCCCACTGGAATTTTACCAAGATTTGTAAATTCATAGAATCCCTGCTCATTACAAATCAGCAGCTTAGATAAAACTAGCCTCAAAGAAGGTTTGACACAAATGTTTTCATTCCTAATTCCATAGTTCTTCCAAAAGACTTTCAACTCTTCTAGTTCCTTACCCGACAACTCAATATTGAAATTGTCATACAGCGGTAAAGACGGGAAAGCCCTGAGAGTAACCCGCTGTTTAACAAATCGGCAGGTTTCTTGGGTGTGGGCAAAGTGGTGTTCCTTAACCCTGCCCTTCTTCGCCGTTAGTCCACCTCCACAGTAAAGGCAAGCCAGAGAGGTTTTGCCGCTTTTGACTTCTTCAATAGCAACCAAGGCGTTATCTTTACTAACGCCAAACTTCAGCCACATAGTTTCTCAAGGCTTCGCTTCGAGTAGCCACGATAAAGTAATCAAGGATGTGGTAGCTCTAGCTATTTAAATGAGTTTGAATTGGTTCTCCTTAACAATTGGTGGTGGGTTACCAAAGCGCTTCTTGAGTGACTTAGAGATGGACCAGCGGACGTGCCAACCGCTGGCGACTTTGGAGACCAACGTGCCGCTGAACCGCTTGTATTGAATCCGTGCCCCGGCACGAGGCACGACTTTAATCAATTCCGATGGCTTGTAGTAGTTCGTCATTCCAGCTCTTAAGGCTACGTTGTACTCGTTCCAGGCCGGATTAAAGTAAAGAACTTCGCCGAGTTGAGTGGGGTCTGTGCGAATCGTTGGCTAGAAACCAATCCTAGTAAAGGATTAGGGGGATTAGCCGCAAGGTATGAACCTTGACAACTGAATGTCCATGTAGGTGAAAAACCTACCCCGCAGGTGCAGCGGTGAAAGCACTTCCCCCAGGTTCGAGACTAGCCATCAACGCCTGAAGCGGGGATGAAAGGTGGTACTACTGAAAGCCTAATTCGGTATCCATCGAGCAAAAGTACCCATGAGTAAAGCCTCGGCTTGAAGATGCGTCTGAATCGTCGTCATCAACAACCAGCGAAATAAGGCTGAATGCGCTGGAGCCAAAAGGCAAAGGATAAGGAATTGGCAAGTAGTGCCCTGACCAATAAGCACCTCCAATAAACCCGGCGAACAGCATCACTCTAAAGGTACACAGTATGGACATTCGGAACGAGATAACCTCTCGCTTACTCTCAAGAGGTCGAACACTTGAGTAGGTGCTAACCGTATGTAGCGAGTAGGAGAGATCGAGTCAGAAGCGAACGCCTGGGGTAACGCCCAGGATATGCAGACAGACTCACGATGATTTGGAAGATAAAGTCTCAAGTAATGAGTATATATGTCTAAAACGAGTTTAAAGACTACGGTGGAATGGAACCAAGTGAACTGGCGAAAGTTAGAACGCAAGGTTTATAAGCTCCAAAAGAGAATTTATCAAGCCTCAATTCGTGGCGATGTGAAAGCATTTCGCAGACTCCAAAAGACGTTGATGAAGTCTTGGTCAGCAAAGGTATTAGCGGTCAGACGGGTGACACAAGACAATCAAGGCAAGAAGACGGCTGGTGTGGATGGGTTGAAAAGCTTGACCCCAAAGCAGCGCCTCACCCTGGTTGCCAATCTCAAATTAAGCTCAAAAGTCGCACCAACCCGGAGAGTATGGATACCAAAACCTGGGACGGAGGAGAAGCGACCGTTGGGCATCCCGACAATGAACGACCGAGCCTTGCAAGCACTTGTCAAAATGGCACTAGAGCCAGAATGGGAAGCGCGATTTGAACCTAACTCATACGGGTTTAGACCAGGACGCTCGTGCCATGATGCAGTTGGAGCAATATATGTCGCAATTAACCACAAACCTAAATTTGTGCTAGATGCTGATATTGCTAAATGCTTCGACCGCATTGACCATGAAGCACTGCTAATAAAATTAAATACATTCCCCACCATACGCCGACAAGTTCGAGCGTGGTTAAAATCGGGAGTGATGGATGGAAAGCAGTTGTTTCCAACATCTGAGGGAACGCCACAGGGTGGGGTCATTTCTCCACTATTGGCAAATATAGCCCTCCACGGGATGGAAGAACGGATCAAGCAATACGCGGAAACGCTAAAAGGAAAAAAGCGAGAAAATCGCCAGAGTCTTAGTTTCATCCGTTATGCCGATGACTTCGTAATTCTCCACGAAGACATAACCGTTGTTCAAAGATGCAGAGAGATTATCTCTGAATGGTTACAAGGCATGGGCTTGGAATTAAAACCGAGTAAAACGAGACTTGCTCACACTCTAAACCAGTATGAGCAAGAAAAACCGGGGTTTGATTTCCTTGGTTTTACGATACAACAACTTCCAACAGGAAAGTATCACTCGAAGCAAGGTTTTAAGACAATCATCACCCCAAGTAAGCAGAAGCAAAAGGTACATTACGACCAAATCGCTAGTTTAATTGACGCTCATAAGGCAGCACCGCAAGCGGCGCTAATTAGCCGACTAAACCCCATAATTCGGGGTTGGGCTAACTACTATGCGACTGTAGTAAGTAAGGTGGCTTACTCAGATATCGATCACCTCATGTACCAAAAGCTTATGGCTTGGGCAAAACGCCGCCATCTTCAAAAGTCAGTACATTGGACTACAAACAAATACTGGCAAAGAGTTGGCGGTAATAACTGGGTATTCGCAACCAGGGAAGAAGGGACAAACTCAATCCGGTTACTAAACCATGCCGACACCCCAATAGTGCGTCATGTAAAAGTTAAAGGCGAATCGTCTCCATACGACGGAAACCTAGTTTATTGGAGTACAAGAATGGGGAAAAACCCCGAAATGCCAAGTAAGGTATCAAAACTCCTGAAAATGCAAGAAGGGAAGTGTACCCACTGCGGACTATTTTTCCGGGAAAACGATGTTATGGAAGTTGACCACAGAATCCCAAAATCGCAAGGTGGAAGGGATTCCTACGATAACTGGCAACTCCTACACAGACATTGCCATGATTCAAAGACAGCCAACGATGGCTGCCTTGGCACAAAATCCGGCTGTAATAGTGCCGAGCCTAAACCCACATAAATGGGTAATGAGGTACGCATGACAAAGCGCCAAATCATTGAGGAGCCGTGTGAGGTGAAAGTCTCACGCACGGTTTTGAAGACCAGCGGGGCTGGTGACAGTCTCG
>CADCTM010000866.1:0-3471 GCA_902805485.1 uncultured Coleofasciculus sp.
ACGGCAGCTTGTTCACTTGTTGGATAAGCCCCAATCAGCTCGAATAGCTCACTTTTGGGTTTCTTTGTCAGTTCTCCCTTAGTGCGATTGCCCAGCAAGAGTATTGTACGTTGTAATAAAACTGCTGTGCCTGGGAGCTTGGGGGGGAGGTTAGGTGTTTGATTAGTTCCCATTGGTATATCCGTTATTGATTAGACTAACTACTAGAGGACAAGAAATTGCTTTCAGGTCTATTAGTTCCCTTTATCGGTACGCCAGACCTAAGTTGTCTTTTTCAGGACGGAAGAAGCGATCGCCCCCTGGTTGCTGTAGGCTCATCAGCTTCCTGTGCCATTCAAAATTTAAACATATTCATTTTATATTTTCCATCTTTTCTTAAACGAATAAAAGTCTTGTGCAAAAATTAGTTGATTTTTGTGCAGGCTAAGACTCAATTCCAAATTCTCGCAAGAATTGAAAGAGAAGGTCTGTATAAAATTTATTCAATCCTGGCTCCCAATTAGCGATCGCGTTTATTGCCTTTCTCTCGGTGTCCTGGAGGTTCTCTGACGAAAAGTTGTAACCTGGTCTGTATATATAGTATGCTCATCAGCTTTATCGAGGGTTTTGCCCCCGGCGGCAATTAATCTCCGCAATCATCGCTGCTAAAAAAAGATGCCAGACGATTTTAACCCTAATCTGACTCGCCCTAATTTAACGAATTCTGGGACGCCAGATTCACGGCAACCCTCGCTTGCTGCCTTACGGGAACAACGCTTGCAGGAACTCCGTAAAGGTTTACGCCTGGGGCAACAAAGTATGACCAACTGGGACTCTGGACAGTTGGCTGTTTCCGCTGTTCCGGGTGCTGGGAAGTCTACGGGGATGGCTGTTGCGGCGGCGTTTGCGATCGCAAATCATCAACTCCACGGCAAGCGTCAGCTAGTCGTCGTCACCTTCACTCGTTCTGCTGCGGCAAGTATTAAAGCGAAAATCCGCGAGAATTTAAAGAAGCTTTTTGTACCACAAAATAGCTTTGTTGTCTATACCCTGCATGGTCTAGCGCTGAATATTGCCAACCGTCATCCAGAGTTATCGGGACTAAATCTTGAGAGTTCCACGTTGGTGACGCCGACTCAAAGTCACCGCTTAATTCGTGCTTGTGTCGAACAGTGGATTGTCGCAAACCCACGCCGTTATTCTACTTTGTTAGAGGGGCAGCAGTTTGATGGCGAAGAAACCGAGCGTTTGCGGCGTCAATCAGTGTTGCGGACGGAGGTACTACCGGAAATTGCCCAAATTGTAATTCACGAAGCCAAAAGTTCTGGTTTATTGCCTCATGATTTATGGGAATTGAGCGAACAGACAACTGATGCTTATGAGATTTTGGCGCTCGCCGCCGGCTTATACGAACAATATCAAACTGTCGCCCGCTCCCGTAACTTTATCGACTACGACGACATGATTCTTGCCGCCTTGCGTGTCTTGAAAAACGACGCTGTTCGACAGGTATGGCAAAACCAATTCTTTGCCGTCTTTGAAGATGAAGCGCAAGACTCAACGCCCCTACAATTCCAACTATTAGAAACTCTTGCCGCCGACCCAAATCATCCCAACGCACCACCCAATTTAATCCGAGTTGGCGACCCCAATCAAGCAATTAACTCCACCTTCACCCCCGCCGACCCGATTTATTTTAACTGGTTCTGCGAGCAGTGTCAGGCAACTAAGCGTCTGGCAACAATGGATCAAGCAGGTCGCAGTACGCCAATTATTATTGATGCCGCCAACTTTGTCTTAAACTGGGTCAATCGCTCGAAGCTGACAGGTGAAAGCCAAGCGTTTCGCCCCCAAACAATTCGTCCTGTTAATTCAGATGACCCTCAACAAGATGCGAATCCTACCCCAACAGGGCGAGGTTTGGAAATTTATACCCCCCGCGATGTTTACCATACCGTGGAACTGATTGGAGAGCGAGTTATTGAGTTATTTGCCAAAGAACCGAACCATCGGGCGGCGGTGTTGGTGCGAGAAAATCGTCAAGGCAGTTTTATTGCCCAAAAGCTAGAGTATCTGAGGCGGCAGCACGGAATTGAGGTCTATGATGTTGCAGGAAGCGATCGCCATTCTCATGTCCCGGCAGAAATTCTGACTCTGCTAAAATTTTTAGACCGTCCCCACTCTCCAGATTACCTAAAAACCGCACTCGAAGTCCTCGTTAAGCGTCAACTCATTCCCACTCAAGACCTTAACGCCCTCGCTACCCTTCCCGAACAATTCCTGTATCCGGGTCCCCTCGACGCCCCACAAACCCCCTCTGTGCGACAAGCGCGTCAGTACTGTAACAGTTTGCTACGTGCGCGTTTGGAACTGCCCCACTATCAACTTATTTCCTTCCTCGCTATTACCTTAAACTACGACCAATCTGAGTTGGCAACAGCGGATAAATTAACTGAACGAGTTGCCAAACAAACTCAAGGCAAGAGTTCCATGAGTGCTACCCTGGGCGCACTGAGTGAAATTGTTACATCTGAACGCTTTGAACCGGTAGAAACCGAAGACGCAGATGGGCGATATCTTCGCGCCCGTCAACTGACAATTATTACCATGCACAAAGCAAAGGGGTTGGACTGGGATTATGTTTTCCTACCCTTTTTGCATGAAGATACGCTTCCTGGTAGTCCTTGGGTGCCGACGGCGGCGCAGTTTTTGGGAGACTTTACCTTGGCAGAAGTCGCCAGGGCACAAATTCGCGCCCACCTCCACGAGAAACCTCTACCAATGGCACTGGAGGCGTGGGAGCAAGCGGGACACCTGAAGATGGCGGAGGAGTTTCGCCTGCTTTATGTGGCAATGACACGGGCAAAACGCTTGTTATGGATGTCGGCAGCAGCAAAGGGGCCGTTCCGCTGGAATACGTTTAGTGGTCATTCCTCGGATAATTTGCAGCAGAAAAAGCCTTGTCCGATCTTACCGGCATTGAAGAGTCAGTTTCCTCAGTCGGTAGTTGCGTTGTCTCAATTATCTAGTTGAGAGTCTGTCATATTTGTCAATTTAGTGACCGTAACGAAACTGAAATACAAATAAAGAAAATAACTCAGGTAACTCAAGTAAGATCTGATCTTTATGCTCTTGAGAGCCTGTAAGTGTTAGTTTTTATTATCAAGAAATAATCATACTAGACAAAAAATAACAGACGCTCTCCGGTAGTGACGCAAGCTTAAGATGAGTCGCCAATAAGCGATCGCAATTATGTTAACAAACCCTCTAAGCCGCTTAGTGTCCTTAAAAAAGCTGTCACTGCGTTGGGTATTGATTATACCGTTCGTTCTTCAAATTTCCGCCGCTGTAGGACTAACAGGATATCTCTCTCTACACAACGGAGAGCTAGCCATCAACGACTTGGCGGCACGGTTGAGTAGAGAAGTCACAGCTAGAATTGAAGAGCGTATCCGCACTTTAGCAGAAGTTCCCCATCTGTTCTTACAAATC
>CADCTM010000866.1:3481-22609 GCA_902805485.1 uncultured Coleofasciculus sp.
GCAATTCAGTCTGGGAACTTAGACATAGACAATTTTCAAAGTGTCCAACGCTATTTCTGGCGTCAGGTACAACTGAGTAACTTTGCACCAACCCTTTACTACGGCAACAAAGAGGGAGACTTCATCCTCCTAAAAAAAGGAGATCCAGACTTGGTATATATCCAAGACAAGTCTAGTGAACGGCTACGAAAGATTTATCGCCTCAATAAACAAGGGAATCAAACTGACTTAATCCAAAGTACCGAGTACGATCCTCGCACACGACCTTGGTACAAAGCGGCAATTCAGGCAGGAAAGCCTACCTGGTCGCCAATATACCTTTTTACGGCAACTCCTGAGCTGGGAATTACCCCAGTTGTCCCTATCTACAACCCGAATGGTGGTCTCAAAGGCGTTCTCGCCATTGATTTAACCCTTTCACAAATCCGTGACTTCCTCCGCAACCTGAAAATTAGTCGCTCTGGACAAGCCTTTATTATCGAGCGCTCTGGCGACATTGTTGCCAGTTCAACAAACGAATTACCTTTCGTCACGAGCAAAGAAAAACGAGAACGGCGTAAGGCTGTCAATAGCACCAACACATTAATTCGAGGCACCGCACTGTATTTACAAAAACAGTTTAGAACCTTTGACAAAATTAATAGTAACCAGCAATTTATCTTTGACTTGGATGGGAAGCGTCAATTTCTTCAAGTCACAGCGATGCAGGATGGTCGCGGTTTAGATTGGTTGATGGTTGTGGTGATTCCCGAAGTTGACTTCATGGAGCGCATTAATGCGAATACTCGCTCGACAATTCTGCTATGTTTAGCCGCTTTGATTTTAGCTACAGTTTTGGGAATTTTGACAGCTCGTTCAATTACTCGACCGATTTTGCGTTTAAGCGCGGCGTCTTGGACATTAGCAAAGCAAGCCGCGACTTCAGACATTACTAACACAAAATTAGAGCAAAAAGTTGTAATGCAAGGCGCGAAGGAACTCAGGATTTTGGCGCAAGCGTTCAATCATATGGCGCAAAAGTTGCGTGAATCATTTACCGATTTGGCGGCGGCGAATCAGGAATTAGAACAGCGCGTTTTGGCACGAACCGCCGATTTAAACGAAGCTAATCAGGAAATCACTCACCTGAATCAGCGCCTGAAATCGGAAAATCTGCGGATGAAGGCGGAACTGGATGTAACACGTCAACTGCAGCAGATGATTTTACCAAAACAAGAGGAGTTAAGTCAGATTCCCAAACTCGAAATTGCAGGCTTTATGGAGCCAGCAGCCGAAGTTGGTGGCGACTACTATGACGTGCTTACTCACAATGGTTTAGTCAAGATTGGCATTGGTGATGTCACCGGACATGGGTTAGAGAGCGGTGTATTAATGATTATGGTACAAACGGCAGTGCGTACTCTTTTGGCTAATAATGAAACTGACCCTACTAATTTCTTGAACGTGCTTAACCAGGTGATTTACGACAACGTGCAGCGCATGAATTCAGATAAAAATCTTAGCCTTTCCTTATTAGACTATAAAGAGGGAATCCTAAGCTTGAGCGGTCAACATGAAGAAATGATTGTTGTGCGTTCCGGTGGTCAAGTCGAACGAATTGACACAATAGATTTAGGCTTTCCGATTGGTTTGGAAGCCGATATTAGTGATTTTGTCGCTCAAATTGAGGTGCAGTTGAAACCCGGCGATGTGGTGGCGTTATACACCGATGGCATCACGGAAGCAGAGAATCAGTTAGGGCTGCGCTACGGCATTGAGCAACTTTGTGAGATAGTCAGTGACAACTGGCAGCAGTCCGCTGAAGAAATTCGGAAAGCCGTTATTGAGGATGTACGCCGACATATTGGCAAACAAAAAGTCTACGACGACATCACGTTGCTGATACTTAAACAGAAATAGTAAACGTTTAGCTTTTAAAACCCAGAAATTAATATCTAAATCATAAAAACTATTAATATGACTGAGATAATTGGAGAATTCAGTGACAATTTACCACGGGGGCAGGAGTACTTAACTCTTGTCTTTTCACCTAGCTCTGTTCCGTTGAAACAACGCTGGCGAACAAATGGGTTATCTGCGGATTTCATGGCTGATTATTTTTCGACTTTCTTTCCTGGAAAAGAGAGTATTACTACTGAAGCTAATATTCAAGCTGAGGTTAAAAGTGCTGTTAGTTTTATCGGCAATGAGTTGTTAGAGAATGCTATGAAGTTTACTGATGAGACATCAGATTATCCAATTAGTTTGACTCTGCAAATGCATATTGATCGACTAGTTTTTGTCGCAACTAATAGTGTCAATACCCAAAGCGTTGATAAATTTCAGGCTTTTGTCCAAGAGTTAACGACTTCTGACACAGAGGAATTGTACATTCGTCATCTTGAACAAAACGGGTCAGATGAGCGCGATTCTCTACAGGATAGCTCGGTTTCTGGCTTGGGCTTGCTGACGATGATCAATGATTATCAGGCAAAACTAGGATGGAAGTTTGAAGCAATTCAAAATGAGCCGGAAGCGATCGCGGTTACAACAATGGTACAGTTACTTGTTTAATTTATCCAGCCTAATAAAACTGTTTAAAAAAGCTTTGGAACAATGGAAATTAAGACTGAAGATTACAGCGTCTGCTACGACTCGTCCAGTGAAACTGTGAGCTGGCAGGGTTCGCTGCGGTTAAGTGGTATGGAAGAGTATGAGCCAATTGTAAAGTTACTTAATGAACTAGCCGAGCGCAAACCTTCAAAAATTACTCTCGACTTGAAAAAGCTGGAGTTTCTTAACAGTTCAGGAATCAATGTTCTGTCAAAATATATAATTAAGGTGCGTCAAAAAGGAACAATCAAAATGGTGGTTCAAGGTTCTAGAAATATCCCTTGGCAGGGAAAATCCTTAAAAAACTTGCAGCGGTTGATGCCGTCTTTGCAGTTGGAATTGGACTAAAAATCTCAGGTGCATTGTTTCAACGGCATTACAAACAATATCTCTTTTGTCAAGGCAAAAATCAGATGACGATGCACATCCAAGAAGTCTCAACAGAACCGCTTTTTTTAGAAGTAGAAAGGCTGCGCGAAGAATTAGAAGCCTTAAAACAAGACAAGACTGATTTGGAAGTCTTACTAGATACGATGCTTGTTCATGCTACAGCCATTGAAATTCAGCTACAGGAGTCAAATCAACAATTACAATCTGAAATTGTTGAGCGCCAGCGTGCCGAAACCTTGCTCCAAGCCTATGTCAGACAGCTTCAGTATCTTTTAGCAATAGTAAATAGAGATAAGAAAGACCTGGAAATAGTATTAGAAACAACAACCGAACATGGCGATTTGGTTGGAAATCTCCTCCACGATAAGGCAGATGAAACACGAAGATTGAGTGAGCGGAACTTAGCTCAATTCTTGGAAGCCGTACCTGTGGGTGTAAGAATTCTCAAGGCAAATGGTGAACCATACTACGCCAATCGATTTGCTAATCAAATTCTTGGAAAAGAAGGCGTATCGTCAGCAACATACGAAGATTTTACAAAGCTTTGTCAAATCTATATTGCAGGAACCAACGAGCTATACCCATTCGATAAATTCCCTGGAGCGAGAGCTTTAAAAGGAGAAAGTACTACTGTTGACGACTTGGAAATTCGTAAAGGAAACCAGATAATTTATTTAGAGGCTTGGGGAACATCAATTTTTGATGAGAAAGGTAACATTGCTTATGCAATCATTGCTTTTCAAGATATTAGCCAACGCAAAAAAGCAGAAGTAGAGCGTCAAAAGTTCACAGATGAACTTTTCAACCTCAACGAAGCCTTATCGCGATTTGTGCCGCGTCAATTCCTTCAGTTTTTGAACAAAGAAAGTATCGTTGATGTCAAACTTGGCGATCAGGTTCAGCAAGAAATGTCGGTACTATTTGCTGATATTAGGAGCTTTACCAGCTTGTCAGAAAAAATGACTCCACAAGAAAATTTCAATTTTATTAATGCTTATTTATCTCGCATGGAACCTGCTGTTATTGAAAATAGAGGGTTTATTGATAAATATATCGGCGATGAAATTATGGCACTCTTTAATGGGGGTGCTGATGATGCTGTTAAAGCCGGAATCAGTATGCTCAAGAAACTTAATGAATATAATCAACATCGCTCCAACTCTGGCTATATGCCGATCAAAATTGGCATTGGTATTAATACCGGCTCTTTGATGCTTGGGACTGTGGGAGGCACGTCCCGGATGGACAGTACGGTGATTAGTGATGCTGTTAATTTAGCCTCTCGTATCGAAAGATTGACGAAAACTTATGGGGTATCTTTGCTAATTTCTCACCATACTTTTTTGCAGTTACGGGATTCTAATCAATATGCCTTTCGCCTGATCGAACGGCTTAAGGTTAGAGGGAAATCAACCGCCGTCAGTATCTATGAAGTATTTGATGCCGAGTTGCCTGAAATTTATGAGGGTAAGTTAATTACAAAACAAGAATTTGAGCAAGCTTTATTGCTTTATCATTTAGGTTCTTTCAAAGAAGCAGTACAATTATTTGGACATTGCCTGTACCTAAACCCAAAAGATACGGTAGCTCAAATCTATCAGAAACTCTGTCAAGAACGTATCACTTAAGCAGTGTCTTTGTTTGGCGTTGCGTTTCACAGCAGGAATTGCCTAATCAACTATAGAAGTAATTTGCCGGCTTACCCCAATAGTAG
This sequence comes from uncultured Coleofasciculus sp., assembly GCA_902805485.1. Classification (GTDB taxonomy): domain Bacteria; phylum Cyanobacteriota; class Cyanobacteriia; order Cyanobacteriales; family Coleofasciculaceae; genus CADCTM01. The sequence goes on from CADCTM010000866.1 coordinate 8,178, forward strand.
TAATATTGTAGATTGTGCCCTTATCCAAAACAGACCATGCCTAAACTAAAAACCCGCAAAGCAGCGGCAAAGCGTTTTAGAGTAACCGGCAGTGGCAAAATTAGACGCCGCAAAGCGTTTAAGAACCATATGCTGGAGCATAAAAATTCATCACGGCGGCGGCGTCTGTCTCAACTAGCCCTAGTGAATGAACGCGATGAAGCTAATGTACGCTTGATGCTGCCATATTTATAAACATGCTTGATGAGGCGCGAGGCAAAAAAGGAATTCTCTTTTGACAACGCGCCTATAACAAAGCGATTTCATCACTAATAACCAACCACTAACAACCAAAAAGTAGCCATGACACGGGTAAAACGCGGTAATGTCGCTCGTAAGCGACGCAAAAAAATTCTCAAACTTGCTAAGGGGTTCCGGGGTTCACACTCAACTCTGTTTCGGACGGCAAATCAACAGGTAATGAAGGCGCTACGGAATGCCTACCGCGATCGCAAAAAGCGCAAACGCGACTTCCGCCGCCTTTGGATTACGCGGATTAACGCCGCAGCACGTCAAAATGGCGTAAGCTACAGCCAGTTAGCTGGTTTGATGAAAAAAGCCAACATCCAGCTTAACCGTAAGATGATGGCACAATTGGCAGTCCTCGATCCCACCAGCTTTACCAAAGTAGTGGAACTCGCGACTCAATCAACGAAGTAGTCATTTGACTGACGATGTGCTTGACAAAAAAGGCACTTCTATGATGGAGCAAAAATTATTCAGCTCGATCGCAATTGGGGTAGTGGGGATGTCGTTTGTGGCATCCCCTCCTGCTTGGAGCGCCCCTCTCAATGAGATTCAGGAGCGTGGAAAGCTGATCGTTGCCGTAAAAGATAATCTACGTCCTTTAGGCTTTCGGGACGCGGCAGGCAACTTGCAAGGGCTAGAAATTGATCTGGCGAAACGCCTAGCGGAAGAATTATTCGGAAAAGTTGATGCAGTGGTTTTGCAGCCGGTGCAGAATGTGGATCGCCTCAATGTCGTGATCGAGGATAAAGTCGATTTAGCGATCGCAAGAGTCACACAAAACGAGTCCCGCTTGCGAATAGTGGACTTAAGTAGACCTTACTACTTGGATGGTACGGGTTTAATTACCAAGGATGCCACCATAAAACAAGTCAGCGACGTGGCAACAAAAGCGATCGCAGTTCTTAAAGGTTCTAACACGATCGCGATCATCAAATATGCCTCACCCACATCGAAATTGGTAGGAGTGAATTCCTACGAAGAAGCGCTAACACTTCTGGAAAATGGCGGTGCGAGTGCCTTTGCCGCCGACCGTAGCATTCTGGCGGGTTGGATGCAAGACTACCCGCAGTACCGACTACTGCCAACCAAGCTTTCCACGGAAGCGCTGTGTGTGGTAATGCCAAAGGGGTTGCAGTACGCGCAATTGCAAGATCGGGTGAATGAAGTGATCTCGCGTTTGCAAGCATCTGGTTGGTTAGCTCAACGTGCTGCCGCCTGGGGTCTACCATAAGTAAAGATAAAATCGCCATAGTTTCAAAAATCATGGAGAATTCACTTCCTCTTGTTTATTTATCAGTATTGTTGGGACTGCTTGCTTTTGCGGGTGTGTCAGTAGTTCGTCAAGTCATCAAAACCCGTAAAGTTGAAACCGCCCTTACACGCTTGGAAAAAAAGCTAAAACAAGAGCGCGGAACTGTTCAAGAGTATTACGAATTGGCGAGTATTTATTCAGACAAAAAAATGTTCGCCCAATCAATCACGCTGTTTCAAAAATCGCTTAAAGGTGTGGATGCTGAGGAAGAAAACCTTGCCCCAGTTCATAATGCTCTCGGCTTTGCCTACTTTTGCCAAGAACAGTATGATATGGCAATTCGCGAATACAAAGAAGCCTTAAAAGCGAATCCTGAATATGTTACGGCAATCAATAACTTAGGTCATGTTTATGAGCGTAAAAAGCTAACCGTTCAAGCGCTGCAAATGTATGAAGAAGCTTTGAAGTATGAGCCAAATAATACAATTGCTAAACGCCGAGCCGAATCACTGCGGAAACGTCTCGTAACATCTGCTTAAAATCAACATAAACGTCAGATTCTTGTACAGAACAAGCAGTATTTAGGGGCATTTATTACAAGTGCCCCTGATTAATCAGAAAACCGTTGTAATAAGTCTAGCGCCGCCAAAAGAAAAATCTGATTTCATCGGCATTTATCTGCGGTGCCAAATCTAAAACTCTAACGTTTCAAACAATTATCACAAGAACCGCATTTAATTTTATCCGCCTCTTTACTAAAGCCAAACGCCTTTAATAAAAAATGCCAACGACATTCGCTAGTTGTGAAATACAGAGTCATCTGAGACTGCATCTGATCCTGAGTAGGATTCCAAGCAATTACGCGAGATTCTTCTAACAAGTATTTGCGATAATGAAAAGGGTCGATCCATTCTACTTGACCTGCCTTGTGTAGGAGAGCCAAAGCAACAGCACCATCGTGAAATTGCTGGGATACTGTTGCAATTTCTCCCTGAAGTGGCAATTTCTTTACTAACTTCTGGGCGTTTTGATATTGTGAGCGCAATTTATTATTAAAAAACTGCCGTTGCTGCCGATCATCTGGATACAACCATCCCGTAGGCTCACACACTAACATTAAAGCATCCGTTGGCTTACCATCTCGTCCTCCGCGCCCGACTTCCTGAACATATTCAGATAATAATTGGGGAGACTGAAAATGCACTACCCAGCGCACATCGGGTTTATTAATACCCATCCCAAAAGCACAGGTACAAACAATAAACTGGCTTTTTCCACTCAACCAACTTGCCTCAATTTCGCGGCGTTCCTCTGCACTTAATCCAGCGTGATAAGCTGCGGTTTCATAACCCAATGACTTCAACCATTCGGTTAACTCTTCACTATCTTTTCGGGAACGAACATACACTAATCCAGCTTGTTTAGATCGTGCTTGAATAAACTTTAATAACTGCTGGCGGCGTCCTCTCGGAGTCCAAACTGTTTGAACTTTTAGGTTAAGATTTTTACGAAAAGGATTGATTAAAAAGACCTTAGGTTGTTCTAATTGTAAAACATTTCGGATAGTTTTTTGAGTATTAGGGTCAGCCGTTGCCGTGAAAGAAGCAAGGGCAATTTTTGTCCCGACTGGCTTACATTTAAGTAAAGCAGGACGTACTGCACCCAAACGTCGATAAGTCGGTCGAAATGTATCTCCCCATTGCACTAAACAATGTGCTTCATCTAAAATTAAGCCATTAATCTTTAGCCGGGGATGACACAACCGCTCCCATACGGGCTGACTAAGTAGTGTTTCTGGTGATAAATAAAGTAATCGTAACTGTTGCCTTTCCAAAGCTTGGAGCGTTGTCTTCCGTTCCCAAGTTGGCAATTCACTGTGTAAAAGTGCAGCAGGTAACTTGAGTTTTTGTAATTCCTGCACTTGATTTTCCATCAGTGCTACCAAAGGCGAAATTACTAAAGTTAATCCAGTTTGTAATAATGCAGGTAGCTGAAAACAAATCGATTTTCCCCCACCAGTCGGCATCACAATTAAAGCATCTTGTTTTTTTAATAAACTTTGAACAATCTCACCTTGAGGTGGTCTAAACTCTTCATACCCCCAATTTTTTTTGAAGGCAGCGCGAACTTTATTCCAGGATGTAGTTTCAGTTTGCATGATTGATAGTAGATGCTATCGCCCAAAGATACAAAAATTTTATTTTCCTTCGCACCCGAAAATATACTGATTTTTTGGATAGCCTAATCCAAACACCCGTATAATTAGTTAGGTTAAGACCAAGGGAAAAAGCGATCGCGGCAGTGACTAGGACTCAGCTCAAACAATACTTAACAAATCAGTTACGTTTCTACAGAAACCGCAAATAATATCCATTCAGTCAAAATCGGTAGAGAAGCCTCGTACAATTAAATTCACATCAATGAATTGTTGACTCAGGAGCTGATTAAATGCAAGCAGCGGTTGGAACAATTGAAACGTTAGGTTTTCCTGCGGTGCTAGCAGCGGCAGACGCAATGGTTAAAGCAGGCGCCGTCACCTTGGTTTATTACGGTTTAGCAGAAAAAGGGAACTTTATCATTTCGATCAGAGGCAGAATTTCTGAAGTAAACGTGGCTGTGGCGGCAGGAATTGAAGCCGCAGAAAACACGTTTGGCGGTGTAGTAATTGCCCACTATATCATTCCGAATCCTGATGAAAATATTGTCGAGGTTATGCCCATTGAATACACCCAAAAAGTTGAACGGTTCAGAACGTTTTAACATCCTCTTAGTCTTTTCACAAGAAAGAGCATTCGCGCAGTGGTCTTGAAATTAAGGCAATTTCAAGAAGTTACTCTTAAATTGAGACCAATACATAGCAATTTCTCACTCTCCTGTACAGTTGAAAGGGGAGAAAACTGAAAAGAATGAGCATTTCCGTTCAGAAGAGTCAGGAAGATTCGTAAAATTAATCCTTGGCAATACACTACTTAATGAAGGAGATTGGCAATGTCAACAGTGGCAGTTGGAGCGCTTGAAACAAAAGGATTTCCTGCGGTGCTAGCCGCAGCCGATGCGATGGTCAAAGCTGGACGAGTTACCTTAGTCGGCTATATCCGCGTCGGTAGCGCTCGTTTTACTGTAAATATTCGCGGGGACGTTTCGGAAGTGAAAGCCGCGATGGCGGCGGGAATTGATGCCGTAGAAAAAGTTTTTGGTGGGGCTGTAGAATCGTGGGTGATTATTCCTCGCCCTGATCCGAACGTCGAGTGCGTACTACCAATCGCCTTTAGCCCAGAAGTCGAACAATACCGAGACGCCATGGAAAACCCAATAATTGGACCCGGAAGCAGCTTTAGATAATCAAACCCACTCAGTGATGACCCGTGTTTCGATCATCATCCCCACTCTCAACGAGGCAGGAAGCTTGGGACGCACCCTGCGCCAGTTGAGTTTCCTCGATCCTGCCCCTTGGGAAGTGCTAGTGGTGGATGGCGGCAGTGAAGACGAAACCGTTGCCATCGCCCAAAACGCCCAAATGCGGGTCATTACATCGCCTGGGCGGGGGCGTTCAGTACAGATGAATCAAGGCGCTGTTGCGGCAACAGGAGAAATTCTTTGCTTCCTCCACGCCGACACCTCTGTACCCGACGACATGGTGGGAGTGATCGAGCAAACCCTGGCAGATCAAACGATCGCTTGTGGTGGGTTTATTTCCCTGATGGTTGGGGCTGTAACAACACGCTGGGGAGTGTCGCTACATAATTACCTCAAAACCTACTACGCGCCCCTGCTCTTCCGTCCTCACTTATTTTTTAAGGGGTTGCGCTTGCTGTTTGGCGACCAGGTAATGTTTTGTCGCCGCCGTGATTTTTGGGCAGTTGGTGGCTTTGATAATGCGATCGCGATTCTGGAAGAAGCCGACTTATGCCTCAAACTGGTAAAGTTAGGGCGAATTTGTCAAGTCAATCGCATCGTTCAAAGTAGCGATCGCCGTGTGGCACACTGGGGTTCCCTCAAAGCAACCGCGATTTACCTCTCAATTGGCTTTCTCTGGGGTTTGGGTGTCCCACCAACCTACCTTAAGCAGTTTTATGAAGATATTCGATAGCAGGATTTTATGAAAAAAATTGTTGAAGTTTTACCGGACAAAGAAGCGTTAATTAAGCGATCGCTTGAATTAGTCCTGTCCAAACTAAATGCCGCCATTGGCTCTAATGGTCGCGCAACAATCGCCCTTGCGGGTGGAGGCACACCCAAGCCATTGTATGAAGCCCTTGCCACCCAAAACCTCCCTTGGGACAAAATTCATGTCTTTTGGGGCGATGAACGCTATGTTCCCGCCGACCATCCCGATAGCAATCAAGGCATGGCACGTAGCGCTTGGCTAGATAAAATTGACATACCCGCAGCTAACATTCACCCGATGCCCACCACTGGCACGAGTCCCGCCGCTGACGTCCAGAAGCACGAAGCAGAGTTACAAGACTTCTTCGGGACGCCTACAGGGACGTTTCCGGCTTTCGATATCATTTTGTTGGGTATCGGTGATGATGCCCATACTGCCTCATTGTTTCCCCATACAGACGCCCTCCAAGTGCAAGACCGACTGGTTACAGTTGGCAATAAAGATGGTCAACCCCGGATCACCTTTACAGCACCCTTAATTAACCAGGCTCACTGTGTGATGTTTTTGGTGGCTGGAAGTAGTAAACGCCCCGCCCTTGCTCAAATCTTTGCGCCTGCTGCGGACGCGATGATCTATCCTTCGAGGTTAATCCAACCGCAAGGGGAACTTTGGTGGCTCTTGGATCACTCAGCAGGTCAAGAATTAAGCAATCAGTAATTAAGTGCAGTCAAAGATGAGTCAACTGACCATTCGCTGTGCTTTCATAGGGAGGATAAATACTGACTGCGTTAAAAAATAACTATGATTGTCTGCCCCAACTGCAATCACCAAAACCCGGATGGAGCTACCCAATGCGAAGCCTGCTACACGCCGTTACCTGCCACTACCGCTTGTCCTAACTGTGGTGCAAGTGTTCAGACCGATGCGAGCTTCTGTGGTCAGTGTGGCTTTAATTTAAAGGTAAGTACTCCCTCTACTGGAGGAGCAGCCTCTGCTCCGACTCCACTCCCAAGTTTGCCAGATTTGGGAATCCCTGACCCTTTTGTGGAATCGTCTATGAATTCACTACCAGACCCAGAATCTCATCCAACAAGTCCCCCAATTCCTGATCCAATTTCCCCAGTGCCAGCGACCGTTGTTAGTCAACCGCCTAACTCAGAAGTTGGCAACGTCAGTTCTCCCGATCCAAACCCAGTTCCACCCACTCTCCCTCCCGTGGTGAGTGAACCAGAGGAGTTAGAAGCAACGACGAGTAGCTCCCCTCCTGCGCCGATGCCTGCCGCGACTACGACGCCCCCACCACTGGCAACCCCTGGCGTTGCTAAAACTCAGTTACAAATACCGTCGGCTCAACTTTTACACCTGCAAACCAATACTGTGATGGAGTTACCGTCAAATCTGTCGGTAATTCATGTTGGGAAGCAAAATGACCAGATTCCGCCTGATATTGACGTCTCCGGTTTTCCCAACTCAGACATTGTTTCTCGAATTCATGCTGATATTCGAGTTGAGTGAGATGCTTACTACATAGAAGATGTGGGAAGTTCTAATGGTACTTATGTCAACCATACTCCCCTAGGCAGAGGCAATCGGCATCGATTACGAGCAGGCGATCGCATTAGCTTGGGTAAAGGAGACCAAGTGACATTCTTGTTCCAAAATTCTTGAGCCTCTAGCTCTGGAGGGAAAGCAAATTGATGATTAACAACTTGGTCCCCAATTGGGGGTGAGGGGTATGACCAATTTGCCGAGCCGCATCTTAAGTGATAGCCTTTATTTAATATCTCTATCTATTGGCGCTTACCCCCAGTTGCCAAATCCAGGCTGCAAAAGCAAGTACCATAATGCTCAAAATCGTTACTGTCTAAGCTGCCCCCAATCACTCTCCGATGGATCGACACGTCGCTCCAAAATATCAACTTTGTTGATTGGGGTGGGTTAGGTAAACCACGATCGCCTGTTTCTGGAGATATGTACCGCTTGTAAGTCTGCCGAGATTCTAAAGACGGCATTTGCAATGGCGCTGCAATAGAGTAGAGTGAATTCACTCGCTTTTTAGCTTGGATTCGCTCTTACCAAACTCTCGCCTCGGCGTTAGTTGATTTAGAACGAAACTCCCCGACTCTGTTGGGATATAAATGTAAAAAGTCTCAGGCCACGAGGCGAAAGTCTTTGAAAGATGTAACACCAGTGATTACTCTGACCCTGCTGCATCCTCTCCAATCTGTGCCTGTTCAAAGTTGGCCCTTTGAAACCGAGTCCTTGATTCGGATTGGGCGGTCAACAGATAATGAGGTCATTCTCTACAGTGCAGTGGTTTCCCGTCACCATGTAGAACTACGGCGCAATAGTTCTGATTGGGAAATTGTCAGTTTGGGTGCCAACGGAACCTATGTTGATGGGAAACGAATTACCCAAATGCCCGTTGCTGATGGAATGATTATTCGTTTAGCTAGCTCTGGACCAAAAATTCAGATTCGCATTGAAGGAGAGGTATCTAAAGAAAGTTTGAAGGCAGCTTTAGGCAGACGGTCGTCTTCGCGAATGCAGGAGATCGATGCCGCAAAGGATACATTGATTAACTCCAAAAGTACACACGTAGAAGACGAAAACTAATTTCTAGGAGTTGCTCAAAAACTCTTTTTTTTGCAAATACACCCTCTTTCAGGGTGTAAAATCGAGCGTCCACTAGTACTAGTATATTGATCTTAAATTTTCATGAATTTAGCCTATGCAGTAGTGAGCCTCTGAGGTTAAATTTGTGGAAATTTATTTTATTATCAAACCCAAAAATTTAATTTTTAAGTGCAGGTTTGACTGATGAGAAATTGGCCCACTTGGATTCCTTCTCCTACAGCCTGGATGAGTGCCGTTCTCCTGATCTTACTAGTGAGGGGTCTTACAGTTGTAATCCGGCTTATTTTTCAAATGGGCGACTCGCTGATGGCGATTTCACCGAAATTGAGGCTTGTGTTATATTTTGCCGCCTTACTATCACCAATTTTAGTAATTTCGGTTGCCCACCATTTACTTCAGATCATTCTGGATCGATTTTTTCCGAATACGCGATCGCCAGAAATGAGTAGCACCTTGGGGCAACTTCCGAGTTTAATGAGTTGGTGGGAAGGATTTTATGGCTGGATGGCGATCGCTTTAGCCCTGGTGGCAAGCAACTTAATTGAGATTATCTTTTCAGCCGCGCCGAATGTTTACGATTTGCTGGGCTGGTGGGATGAATTGAGAGATTTATTCACACTACCGACACTCTATCGTGTGATTACTGCTGCCTACCTCTACCAATTTGAACATTTAGTAAGACATCATTTGATGGCTGTCGGCGCGGCTCCTGGGTTTAATCAGTCGGAATGAAATAGGTAGGCTAGAATTTTTTTTAAAAGTTCATTCAAACCTTTTTACGAGAATTATCAACTCCAAAATAAGGAGTAGGAAATACTGAGTAAAATCAATTTAGGACGCAGAAAAAAGCATCGATTTTAGGATGATTTTGCCAGTTTGCTAAAGAACCTGAATTCGAGATAAGGATTACCCAAAATCCTGGCGCTACGCCAACACAAGGATACGAATGCCTTACATCAAACTCAGGTTCCTTAAACATCAAAAGGCATCTGTCCATATGTCTTGCCGTTTCGATATTTCTTAAACAGCAAGAATAACAAGAGGCAAGATGTCCTTACATTTTTTTATCTCGATCTTGACGACGGCGATCACGCCACTCGATCGCAGTCAAATAGACAACGCCACCACTAACTACAACTAATAAGCTGATGGCAGCGAAAAATAGAACCGTGACAAAAGAACTTTCCACGATACCTCTAGAAACCGTTACGACCCCAAATGACCATCGCGATTGACCAAGTAAACAAAACTAGTGTTGAAACCCAACCTAATGAGAGAATATCCATAGCGATATATAACAGGATGAAATGACTACAAGCCCTATGATAGTTCAATCTGCGCTTTCTTTGGCTTGAGACGATTGTGAACCAGTCTCCTGATCTGAGCGCCGAGCGAATTGAATCTCTTAAAGCAGGCATCTTGTCCGCTTTGTCCCTAACCTTCAGTTACGGCATCACAACCCTGGGCAATAGTTGGGTGCTAGCACAGTTTGAGGGACTTGCTGCCTTACAAAGCACAAACATTACTAATCTACTTGTGAAAGTGGCGATCGCATTTTTCAGTGGTTTCCTCTTTGGCATCACCTACCGCTATATCATTCGGGATGACCAGAATTCGCACCTCAAAGAAGGCGCAGTGCTAGCGTTTGGGTTAGTGCGAGGACTAGCACCCGTGGAGGTGGAGACAAACTTAGCTGAGTCTTTTTGGGTATTAGGGGTTTTGGGTGTTGAAAGTATTGTCTACTTTACACTTGCACGTTTCACCCTAGACTGGGCGCTCCACCACCACTGGGTTAAACCCTTCAAGTCAGGTTAAGTTCCTCAAATGAAGTTTGCCCGTAAGTCATTTGTCGGTCAACCGCTGAAAGGATTTTATGATTAGCCGCAGCATTAAACAAGCACCGACAAGCCAACTGAGCCACATCAGCGCGATGAATTGTTCCGGCAATTGTGTAGTTTTGGGTCAAAACACCATTCCCCGTTGCCGGTTCCGATTTTAAGCCACCTGGACGAATTACCGTATAAGTTAAACCACTTTCAACCAAGTACTGCTCTGCCTTCTCCTTCTCCAGCAGCACCGGTCTTAACGTTTCCATCGCTTGCGGAGGTAGGGCAACAGCGCTTTCACCGCTACCAATCGAAGAAATCAGAATAAACTTTTGAACAGCAGCTTTTACCGCCGCATCAATGAGATTTTTGTTACCCAAATAGTCTGCGCGTTCGCCATCTTTAGGTAAACCGCCAATTGTACTAATCACCGCCTGAATTGGTTCATCGCCTAGCATCGCCTGTTCAACCCCAGCCACATCCAAGGCATCAGCAATTACGACTTTAATGCCCATTGCTTCCAATTCGGAACGAGAATCTTCAGAGCGTAGAAGCGCTTTCACGTTCTGATTTTGTTCAACTAGGCATTTAGCGATTTCTCGACCAACGCCGCGACTCGCTCCAGCCAAAAAAATGTAAGGTATATCTGTCATTTGTCAATTCCTTTTTGCTTTTATCTCTTTTCAGCATAGGGAATTGTACGGTGTACTAGCTTGTTATCCTACTTTTCCGTGCCACAATCACTACCCAAGATTGCTGTTGCAGGGGCAAACCTGGAGGACGATAATAATGATCGACGATTTCAAATCCGGCTTGTTCGACACAGGGAGCAAGGGTTTCGTACTCCCAAGCAACAACATAGCGGTATCCCGTCTCACGCGCTGTATAGCCTTCCCAGTCGCCGCGCCCCATCGACATCATCAAGGCCCCCTCGACAACAAGCGATCGCCATAAATCCCTCAGTACCCGCACCATGTCCCCACGAGGCACATGAAGCAAAGACGCATTGGCAAAGATGCCATCAAACGTTTCTGGGGGCAAATCAAGACTAAGAAACGATTGCTGCCAAACCTCGCAACCCGACGCCTGTCGTGCCATCTCCACAAATGCGGGTGTGGCGTCTAAACCAATCGCTGTATGACCTTGACCCTTAAATGCTACTAAATCTCGCCCCGGCCCACACCCCAAATCGAGAATTTTACCAGGATTCTTGGGCATCGCGGCAACCAAGGCGTCCCGGTTTTGAGAGACATCATGATCCCAAGTCCCTTGTCTGAAGCCATCCGCCTCAGCTTGATATTGAGCGATCGTAACTTGTTCGTGCTGCTCCACAATTATTTAACATGAGTGAGACTCATAAAAAATTTTACCTTTTATCAGCCAACTAATTGCTTAACTTTTTTACCTGTGAGGAAATAAGTTGTCATTTCTCCCTTGCCTTTTACTTGGATGACACCCCGCGCCTCAAACTGATAATTATCCTGCAAATATTCGTAGGTTGATTGTGTGACTTGAATGCAGCCAGCTATTCCATGAGATTCCATACGGCTAGCGGTATTCACGGCATCACCCCAGAGGTCATAAATGAATTTTTTCGTCCCAATTACCCCAGCAACCACTGGACCTGTATTAATGCCGATGCGGATGTTCAAGGTTGTTTTATGTCTAGCGTTAAATTTAGCGACTTCTTGTTGCATATCCAGTGCCATATCGGCAATTGCTTGAGCATGATCGCTCCGAAGTTCAGGAATGCCACCGACGACCATATAAGCGTCCCCAATTGTCTTAATCTTCTCTAAACTATGAAGTTCGGTAAGACAATCGAACCCTGTAAAGATCTCGTTGAGGAGCTTGAGTAATTCTTTAGGTGAAATCTGTTCTGAGAGTTGAGTAAAGTTAACAATATCTGCAAAAAGAATCGTTACTTCAGCGAAACCCTCGGCAATATTGGTATATCCGGCTTTTAACTTATCGGCAATCGGTTCCGGCAAAATATTCAGCAACAAACGCTCGGATTTTTCCTGCTCAATTACCAGTTCTTTGTTAGTTTGCTGCAGTTGTGCAGTGCGCTCAATGACTCGCCGTTCCAGCTCTTTAGAGGTTTGACGCAGCCGACCAATTACCAAAGTTAGCCCAAGCACTCCCAATATTGATAGGATCGCTAATGTTAGGAACGTGTCCCTCAGACCAGCGTTTGTTTTAGCCATCAAACTATCAAGAGGAGTCGTTATTTCTAAAATGCCTCGGACATCCCCCACTTTCCAGTCTTTTTTGGGACTATCAATTCGAGTATTATGACAAGTGACGCAGCTAGGCTTGAGAATGTCTGCTTCCGTGTATCGTAGTGATAGGCGACCTTGGAGGTTCTCAAAGCGAAAAAACGGCTCTTCAGGATTTTCCCTCAACTGCTGGAGTGCTTCTCGCTCAAAATCGTCTCTAGCGCCGCCTTGCTTGAGCCGATAAGGAAAGGGATATTCACTATATAATCGCACTGACATCCCATTATTTTTTTCACTCAGACGCAGACCTAGTTCGATTAAGAACGTTGCTGGGACAGGAATTGCACCCTTTTTGGTCAAGTAGTCGTCAGTGACGATGATACTGTGAACAGATGCTAGGCGATCAACCGCCTGGTCGTTGTAGAGTGTACGTGCTTCTTTGATCGCTTGGGCATAGAGTGCTGAATTCTGGAGTGCTTGTGATTTAATCAGGTTAGACGACAGCCGCCACATATTTGATAGCGCGATCGAGATTCCCACACAAAACAGAAGCATCAGAATCAGAATTGTCTGTTTGTAGAGCAAGCGAGTGAAGGCACTCAAAGCTTGAGAAATTAATTGAGCCATGACATCCCCTAACTGAGAGGTTTCTCAGTTCATACTTCAACAGTTCTAAGAAATCTCCGTAAAAGCACCAAGCTTGAGTAAGTCAGTAAAGCAACAAACTAGCAGATCTACCGTATTAAGTTCGGCACAAATGATCTTGTTGTCACTAAATAAGCGTAACGCGACTTCTAATCCTACAATTAACTTAACCAATAGCCAGAATCATAAGCGTGATATTTCCCGGAGAAGTTTTTGCCAACACCGCTGATTTTGACCAAGGCATTCGGCAGTTGTTGCCGAACTATGATGAGATGTTGGATGCTGTTGCCCGTTGTCTGTCTCCTCAGTCCCAGCGTATTCTAGACCTGGGTTGCGGTACGGGTGGACTGAGTATGAAAGTTCTTAAAAGCTGCCCAACTGCCCAAGTGGTGGCGCTTGATTACTCCCCTAGGATGCTTGAGTTTGCCTCAGACAAGCTAGAAACGGCGGGATATGCCCCTAAGCAGTGGACGGGTATCCAAGCAGACTTTGGCGACTGGGCAAATCATCAGCTAGAAATCAAAGATGGTTTTGATGCCTGTGTCTCCTCATTGGCAATTCACCATCTCACCGATGAGATGAAATTAAAGCTATTTTCCCGAATTCGTGAAAGTCTGAACCCTGGTGGCGTATTTTGGAATGCTGACCCAGTTTTACCCGAATCACCCGCACTTTCAGAGGCATACCAAAGTGTTAGGGAAGAATGGGCGGCGCAACAGGGAGCTAGTTTAGCAGAAATTCGCGCCAAAACAGGCAAAAGTACACCTTACGGTTACTCTAACCCTGACCAACTTGCGACGTTAGATGCCCATCTGCAAATGTTAAAAACGGCTGGGTTTGAATCAGTTGCCGTGCCTTGGAAATATTATGGATTAGCTGTATTTGGCGGGTTTGTTAAATAGCGATCGCATTTTTCCTTTGAAAACCTTAATCCAGAATCATGCCATCTGGTAAGATAGCGCCCGTCAAGTCTACCTCTGTTAACTCTACACCTGTAAGATTTACCCCTTGCAGATTAACTTTACAAAGCTTCGCTCCCATCAGTTTAACTCCCATCAAATTCACTCCTTGAAGCTTTGCCCCCGTTAAGTCTGCGCCTTGAAGATTTGCTTGACGGAGAAAGGCAACTGTAAGATTTGATAATGTTAGGTTTGCGCCTTGAAGATTCGTTTTGCGTAAATCAGCGCTAGTAAAATTGGCTCCCGTTAAGTCCGCCATTTCTAAGTTCGTATTACGTAAATCTGCTGAATTTAAGTTTGCCTGATTTAGTTTCGCTTGTGAGAGGTTCGCTTCATATAAATTCGCTTCCCGCAAATCTGCCTCTGCCAAGTTCACACCATGAAGATTTGCGCCCCGAAGCGGCGCCTGACGTAAATCAGGATGAATTTCTGGCTGCTTTTCCCTAACACTTTGGTATGCCTCTGAAAGTGCGGGTGATTCGGGTAAAACTGGGTCAG
>CADCTM010000867.1 GCA_902805485.1 uncultured Coleofasciculus sp.
AAGAAAGCCAAAGATTGCCTGGTTTTATTTTCTTCCTCAATTAACAGAGATTTTTGGATTTGGATGTTTAAGATTTCTTGCTCTAAAGCTTGTTTAGTCGCTTGTAGCTCGACAATTTGAGAAGGCAATTGCCTGATCTCTGATTTAATTAAATTCAGCTCAGTCTCTGCCTTACGGATATCGGCAGCTTTAGTAGATAGGGCTTGATTCAGTTCTTTTAGTTGATTTTCAAGGGTGTTAATTTGAGTTTGCAGAAAGGATAATTCAGTAGCTTGCTGCTGTTTTTGTTCTTGGAAACCCGCTAATTCCCAACTGATTGATTTTCTTTGGTTGTATCCTTCAGAAACTTGACCTCGCAAATAGCTAAGTTCTGATTGTAATGTATTGATGCTAGCTTCTATTTCTTGTTCTTCCGCTAGAGCATCAAGTAAGTATTGATTCAAGTCTTCTTTATGCGCTTCAAGTTCCTGAATTTGACTGGTAAGGGAGTTTCTAAAACGCTTTTCCTGAGCAATGCGGCGCTTTTGTATAGTCACTACTGCCGCATAAGTAGCAGGTATCGTGATTACACCAGAAAGAAAAGCTTGCCCAATGTCTCGGAGCGCTATTAGGCTAAGACAAAAGCTTATACCAAAGGCAACTGAACTTAGAATGATCCAATTTGTGATCTTGGTCGATAGCACAAGTGCTGACTTGTTAGTTCGCATATCGCCTACAATTCAAGCGTTTCGGTTACTTGTTTAATGTAGTCGCTTTAGTACCCGAAACGGCTAAATCTGCCCGAAGAAAATCAACAAATTGTCGTGCAGTCCTTCCAGAACGCCCATTGTGGCGCGTTGCCCATTGCAGGGCACGATACTCTAAATCTTCCTGAGTTAGCGTTATATTGGCTTGTAGCGCCAAATGCTGCACAATTTCGAGATAGGTGTCTTGGTTGGCGGGTTCAAAGGTAAGGGTTAAGCCAAAGCGATCGCTAAATGATAACTTTTCCTGAACCGTATCCCAAGCGTGAACTTCATCACCCTCGCGGGGACGGGGACGATCCTCAAAAAACTCTCGAATCAAGTGGCGGCGGTTAGAAGTCGCATACACAACAACATTTTGCGATCGCGCTGTTACACTTCCTTCTAAAACAACTTTCAACGCTTTAAAAGCATCGTCATCTTCCTCAAACGAAAGATCATCCACAAATATAATAAACTTCTGCGGAACATCCCGCAGTTGCTCCACAATAATTGAGAGGTCTTTGAGGTCAGACTTGCTAACTTCAATCAAACGCAAACCGCTACTACTATACTGATTCAACAATCCCTTCACTAAAGAAGATTTCCCCGTCCCACGACTCCCATATAGTAGGACATGAAGCGCCGAATAACCCGCCAATAAAAATTCTGTATTCTTCACCAAAGCCGCTTTCTGGGATTCATAACTCGCCAGATGAGTTAACTCAATTGGGTCAGGATTAATAATTCCAGAAAGTTGCCCCGACTGCCAGCGAAAGGCGCGATATTGAGCAAATAATCCCGTCCCAAACTGCTGATAATAAGCGGCTAAAACCTCCACAGCATCCGCCCAATTTTCTAACTGTTGCAACTTCTCTCGAACGAGTTTTTCTTGTGCTGAATCACAACTAAAAGGCGCAAAACCTTGCGCCCCTACCGTCTGTTTTTGATTCCAAGCAATCGGTGCAACGGGCAGTTGGGCGGCAGATTGTACCCACTGACTCAGTTGCTCCCCACTGCACTGATATAAGCTTTGCAAGGCTTGTAAATCCTGGCGTACCGCCGCGATTAAAGCTGGGGGCATCGTCACACCCCTCAACTGAACTTGCTGGCTAAACGGATTATGATCTCTAAGCAGTTGGGTAAGCAAGTAATCTTGCCAACTTTGAGAACAATGAGCCAAAGATTTAAACCAACTGCCATAAGCGTATAAGCAATTTATGCCCTCCGCATCACTGTGACGGAGGACTTGCAGTAGCCTCAGAAAGGCTTGACCCACCGAGTCAGTAAGCACTGACTGGTAGACCAATAAAGACGCCGCTTGGCGTTGAAGCAATTGAATTGAAGCCGCCCCTGGGTTAACCATTAGAAGTCATCAAAAATTAAAAGTTAAAACTATTTAATCTTTAAGGCTTCAGTACCCCGCTTCCTCTTCATATTCTGGAGCTTTAGTTTTTTCGGGGATATTGACTTTTGGCGCTTTATAAGGCTCTGGGTCTTCATCATCATCCCAGGCATCACCTTCGAGTTCATCATCCTCGTAATCGTCGGCGTAGTCCTTGCCATAAGGCTGAGGCTCTAAATACGCTGGCTGCTCGTAACGATTGAGCCGAGGTGCTTCCTCTCGTTCGTCACTCCAATTATCCTCTTCGTCGTCTTCGTAGTAGGTCGCCTCTGCACGGCGCAAGGGTTCAGGTTGCCGCTCTTGTCGCCAATCATCCTCATCCCAAGTTTCTTCTAGAGGCGTCGCTGCCTGGATTGGTTGAGAAATCGGAGGGCGAACATTAATTCCCGGTCCCAACTGGTTCTCTGTTTTGACTTGTGGCTGGTAGTACCCTTCCTCTACTTCGCGCTCCCAAGGCGGTCTACCCACACCCAAGCGTTCCAAAACGCCTACGGTTAGCTGCGTGAGGCGTTCTTCGGTATTTTCAAATACAATCAAGCGATTTGGACCACTGCTGACAATTTCATCAATCGACAGTTCGTAGGTACTGAGAACCTGATCGGGAATTTGCGGCAAACCCAAAGACGCGATAATTAGGGACAAAACCTTGCCGTCTTCAATATTGAACTTAAAGCCTCGGACTCGACCCAACAGTTCCCCGCTTTCGGTAATCACTTCGCTGTTGATCAGGCTGCTGTAGGCATCAACGTCAATATCTTCAATAACGTCCTCATCCTCAACCAAGATGGCATCGCCAACTTGTTGAATGCTGCTGAGGAGCATATACCGTGGCATCCCAGCAACCGAGAGAATGTTGTCTCGCAGACCCAGCGCCACAACCTCGCGCCGATCAATATCTACCAATAACTCTTTGACCACTCCTAGGCGCTTGGCGTTATCAAGAGTAATCACTGGAGTGTTTAAAACATCGGAGCGTTGACGAATTATTTCAGTTGTCATTATGTCTCGCAATCCTGATCTCGACTCCTGCTGGAATATCAATAAGATGAACGCTAAATTTTGTAATTTTAATCTATCGAATGACGCTTTTGGGAGGTAACTTTATTCCTAATACTTGAGTATACGCTCCTCTGGCTTGAGTAACACCAATGGTGCGTTCTGAAGACTCAATCATCGGGCGACGCAGACTCACCACAAGAAACTGGGCTAAAGTAGCCTGTTGTTTGATCATTCTAGCTAATCGCTCGACGTTTGCCCCATCCAAGAACATATCTACTTCATCAAAAGCGTAAAACGGCGACGGACGGTAGCGTTGCAGGGCAAAAATAAAACTCAGTGCTGTCAGGGATTTTTCACCCCCAGACATGGAAGCAAGGCGCTGCACGGGTTTCCCTTTCGGATGTGCCACCATATTTAATCCACCGTTAAACGGATCTTCCTCGTCATCCAGTTGCAAGTAACCATCGCCATCGGAAAGTTCAGCAAAAATCGTTTGGAAGTTGGCGTTAATCGCGTCAAAAGCTTCCTTAAAAGCCCGGAAACGTAAGGTTGTGAAGTTTTCCACTCGCAGCAAGAGTTCCGTCCTCTCCGCTTCTAGTGTCGCCAGTTTCTCTGTCAGTTCCGACAAGCGTGCCGTTGTGCGATCATATTCTTCTAACGCCAGCATATTCACCGGTTCCATTGCCTGCAAGCGTTTCTGTCCATTACGGATCTCTTTTTGCAGTTGTTCCAGTTGCGCGGCAAACGAGTCAAATGTTACTAATCCTGAACCTAATTCCCCTGACGTATTGACAAGAACCGGAATTTCTGGGATTGGATCAGGTAACTCAGCTTGTTGAATTTCCAGTTGCGCTTGGAGGGCGGTAAGCTCATCACGTCGGGTTAACTGAGTTTCCTGAAGTTTTTGGAGTTGCCAGGATTGTTGTTGCTGTTGCAGGTGTTGTTCCCGTAAATGTGCCTCAGCGCGATCGCGTTTTTGCTTAACTTCGCCTAATTGTTGCTCTAACTGAGTCAACGTGCCTTGAGTTTGAGTAATTTCCTCAATTGTTGCCGCAAGTTGAGTATTAATTGCTGCCAACTGCTCTGATAATGATTGCTGGGAAAGGCGATCGCGATCTTTTGTACGATGAGCTTCCGTAATTTTCTCGCCCAAGCGTTGCTGCTGATTTTCCAATGCAACAAGCTGCTTTTCAGATGCCCTAAGTGCTTGTTCACACTCTTGTAACTTTGCTTCCCAATCTTTAATAATAATTTGAATTTGTTGCCACTCACTAGAAACTTGAGACTGCTCTAATTCTGCTAATTGTTGCCTAAATCCGACAAGAAGAGCTTCTTGACTTGGTAAAGTAGTAGTAAGAATTTCCAAGCGTTGTTGAGCAGTGGCAAGTTCTTGAGTATTCTTAGAAAAAAGCGATCGCACTTGTTCCTGTTGCGCCGAAGATGTCTTAATTTCTTTCTGCAACTGCTCCAAACGTAACTGAGTCTCCGCTCGTTTCCCTCTTAATTCTGTCAATTCTTGAGTTAATTGCTTTACCGAAGCAGAAACCTGAATAATTACATTCTCGCAACGTTCTAAAATCTGCTCAATTTCCTGCAAGCGGTTACTTAAAACCCTCACCTCCGCCGACTCTGCTGCATCACTCGTGCCAAAATGCAACCCCGAACGTTGATTACTACTGCCACCCGTCATCGCACCACTACTTTCTAATATTTCTCCCTCTAAAGTAACAATCCGGTGTTTCCCTAAATAAGGACGAGCCGCATTCAAAGATTCAAACACAACCGTACTACCAAAAACGTAGGCAAAAACATTTTGATAACGGGTGTCGCAGTCAATTAAATTAACTGCATAATCAACAAAACCATTAGCATAACGCAGCGCCACAGTATCAGATAATCTGGATGGTTGGATTTTATTCAGGGGCAAAAAAGTCGCTCTTCCTGCACGTTTTTGCTTCAAAAGTTCAATTCCTGCCGCCGCCACGCCATCATCTTCAACTACCAAATTTCCCAAACGCCCACCTGCTGCCGTTTCCAAAGCTAACTGATAGCGGGGTTCAACTCGTCCCAATTGAGCAACTAAGCCACAAACTCCTGATATTCCACATTGCAAAATTATTTTCGTGGCGTAAGTGCCTTGGGCTTCTTGTTCGGCTTGAGCTTGAGCTTCTAGTTTATCAAGTTGGCGTTGTTTCTCCCGTTGTTCTGCTAATAATCGAGTTTTGGTTTGTTGCTGAATTTGGAGTTCTTGCTCAGTTGCTGCCAATGATTGAGCAAGGGTTTGAATTTGTCCGGCAGAGGCAGATAATTGAGCTTCTAAATCAACAGATTGAGTTTGTTTTGTCGCAATTTCTGGCTCTAAGGATTGCAATAGTTGAGACTGTTCTTCTATTTGCCGCCCCAGATTAGTATGACGCTCAACCAGTTGTGCTTGCTCTGTACGCTGCGGGTCAATGGTTTGGAGTAAAGTTTCAATTTGGCGATTTAGGGCGGTTTGTTGCTGCACCCAAGCTTCGGAAGCGGAAGCGATCGCATTTGCCCGTTCCCGATTTTGATTCAGTGCGCTTTGAGCTTCATCCCTGGCATTACGTAAAGAGGCGATTAATTGCGTTTCTGCCAGATGTTTTTCTTGTGCCAACTCTTGTAAGGTTTGCTCGTATTGTTGAATATCCTCCTCTGTTTTTAAAAGATGACGTTGAGTTTGTTGGCGGTTTTCTTCGAGTTCTCGTTGTCGATTTTGTAACTGACGCTGTTCGGCTTTTTGGGTGGCGAGGGTTGAGGCAACAGCTAACTGTTCCTCTTCTCCCAACGCTTTGACGCGGGTGTTGAGTTCGTCGAGTTCTGTGGTAGCTTGGTTAATCTGGGTCGCAAGCTGGCTTAGTTGGGAAGTTAGGTGAGTTTCTTCTCTGCCACCTGCTTCAATTTGCTCTCGGAGTTTCGATTCTTGTTGTTGAAGCGATCGCCATTTTAATACTGCTTCCCACTGTTGTTTTTCTTGAAGTTCTGCGCGGAGTTTTTGGTATTTTTCGGCTTTAATACGATCTTGACTCAAGCGATCGCGTTGTGCCGTCAGTTCTTTTTCAATAATCCCGCAGTCGTCCTCTCGCTCCTTCACTTGAGCCAGGGTATTTCTAGTTTGGACGATTTTCCGGTCAAATGCCGCCACCCCAGCTAACTCATCAATTATCTCCCGACGTTCCCGCGAGTTCATGGAAATAATGCTGGTGACATCCCCTTGCAGCACGACGTTGTAACCTTCTGGATAAACCCGCAGGCGGTTCAGTTTTTCGTGTAATTCCGTCAGGTTGCAGGATTCACCATTAATGTAGTAATTCGAGGTGTAAGTGCCTTGCTGGGTAACTCTCAGCCGCCGCGTCACACTCCACTCTTTCTCTTTATTCTCCCTCTCCCTCTTACCTTCCTCCTTTTTTAAGGAAGCCTGGGGGGAATCTAGGGCTATCGGGGAGTCAGCTTCTAAATTTTCTAAATCTCTCTCTTCCCCCTCCTCCACTACCTCCACATCCTCCTCTAAGAGGACATCCGGTGCATCGGATAAGTCAAAAGTAACCGTCACACTAGCTTCAACCGTACCCCGCCGCTCTTTATCATGATTAACCAAATCCGGGAGGCGTTCGGCACGCATTCCCTTGGAACTGGCAAGACCGAGGCAAAATAGTAGAGCATCGAGAATATTCGACTTACCCGACCCATTTGGCCCAGAAACCACAGTAAACCCAGGCAGCAGAGGCACCCCCGTCGTGCCGCCGAAGGATTTGAAGTTAGTAAGTTCCACCCGCTTGATATGCACCATAGGCGACCAGAGAGCTGATTTTTAGGCAGTGGTACAGATGTTCAGGGTAACAATTTTTAACAGGTTAGCACGGGCTTCGTTATTTTGAGGATAGAACAAGCCAATATTTCAAGTAAAGGTGAAATGTGGGAGAGATGCGATCGCGATATGGTTCTAGGAGTTGGGCTAGTTCGTCTGATACTTGAATGCTAAGTTCCACCAGTGTGCTTTTTTGTTGCTTGGAGGACTGTAAATTATCATTTCGTGAGA
>CADCTM010000868.1 GCA_902805485.1 uncultured Coleofasciculus sp.
GTTTAAAACCACAGATGAAGTCGGATTTGTCTGTTGGTTTCGAGAGATTTATGGAATAAATTGACTCTTTACTCATTAAGTAAAGTGATACTGGTTGAAAACTCTGATAATCTTGTCGCTAAACTAGAGTTTGATGCGTGTTGAGGATAGTAAACGCTGTGGCACAAGCGACGCCGGAAATTAAACAGCGGGTTCAAGAACTGCGGCAATTGCTGCAAAAAGCCAGTTATGCTTACTATGCCCTGGATAATCCGATTATGGAGGATGCAGTGTATGACCAACTGTATCGGGAACTGCAAGAGCTAGAAACTCAGTATCCCGAACTTGTGACAGCCCAAAGTCCAACCCAGCGCGTGGGAGAAAAACCCGCCTCCAACTTTTCCTCGGTACGGCATAATATCCCTCTTTATAGTTTAGAAAACGCCTTTAATATGGAGGAGTTTGCGAAGTGGCAAGAACGTTTGCTGCTTCGCACCACGCTTCGCGAAGGGCAACGCCATGCACCAAAAATAGAAAAATTTGAATATGTCTGCGAACTAAAAATAGACGGCAATGCTTTGGCGCTAACTTATGAAAACGGCGTTTTAGTGCGGGGTGTGACGCGAGGGGATGGGGTGACGGGTGAAGAAATTACCCAAAATGTTAGAACAATTCGCTCAATTCCCTTGCAATTAAATATAGAGAAAGCGCCGGCAGTTGTGGAAGTGCGCGGCGAGGCATTTTTGCCGTTGGAAGTATTTGAACAAATTAATCAGGAGCGCGAAGCAGGGGGAGAACAACTTTTTGCTAACCCGCGTAACGCCGCAGCCGGAACATTGCGGCAATTAGACCCCAAAATTGTCGCGCGACGCCGATTAGATTTCTTTCCTTATACCTTACATATCCCCGGTAAAAACGATGCAGAAGTCGCCCGTACGCAGTTTGAGGCGCTGGAATTGCTGCAAAGTTTTGGTTTTAGGGTAAATCCAAATCGTAAGCTTTGTGCTTCGTTAGAGGAGGTGGGGGAATATTACGATTATTGGGATATTGAACGGCGGAATTTGCCCTACATGACGGATGGGGTGGTGGTTAAGATTAACTCGTTTGCGCTTCAGGAAGAATTGGGGTTTACCCAGAAGTTTCCTCGATGGGCGATTGCCCTTAAATACCCGGCAGAAGAAGCGCCGACTGTAGTAAAAAATATCTCAATTAATGTGGGGCGTACTGGCGCACTGACGCCTTTGGCAGAAATGCAACCGGTGCAACTGGCGGGGACGACGGTACAACGGGCGACTTTACATAATAGCGATCGCATTGCCCAATTAGATATCCGCATCGGCGACACAGTAATTGTCCGCAAAGCTGGTGAAATCATTCCGGAAGTGGTGCGAGTATTACCAGAATTGCGCCCAGAGTCCGCCCAACCCTTTCAAATGCCGACACATTGCCCCGTATGTGGTCAACCAGTTGTACGCCAAAAAGGGGAAGCAGTGACGCGCTGTATTAATGCTTCCTGTCTTGCGATTTTAAAAGGGGCATTAACCCATTGGACAAGTCGGAATGCCCTTGATATTAACGGTTTGGGAGAAAAAATTGTTCAACAATTAGTTGACAAAAAAATTGTCCATTCCGTTGCGGAGCTTTATGATTTAACTGCCGAACAATTGGCATCAATGGAACGGATGGGCAAGAAGATAGCTGAAAAATTGGTAAATGCGATCGCCCATTCCAAAACCCAACCTTGGGCGCGAGTCCTTTATGGTTTAGGAATTCGTCATGTTGGCAGTACCTATGCCCAAACATTAACTCAAGCATTCCCTACAGTTGAACAGCTCAAAAATGCCTCCCCTGCCAAGATTGAAGGCGTTCATGGAATTGGTCCAGAAATTGCTCAATCTGTTTATCAATGGTTCCAAGTTCCTGCTAATCAAGCCTTAATTGAACGATTGCGAGAAGCTGGTTTACAACTAGCGGCGGAAGTTAAACCGAATAATGATCCAAAAAGCCAACCATTTAGTGGGAAAACTTTTGTAATTACTGGCACATTGCCCACACTAAAGCGTGATGAGGCGAAGGATTTAATTGAAAAAGCGGGAGGAAAAGTTACTAATTCGGTGAGTGCCAAAACTGATTACTTAGTTGTTGGGGAAGATGCTGGTTCAAAATTAGAAAAAGCCCAAAGCTTAGGAATCAACCAATTGGATGAAGCACAATTGTTAGAAATACTAGAAGATTGATTGGTTCAATCAAAATTATCGTCATTCGTTTTTAGTCTGAGAATTATACCTATTAGACAAACTAAACCTAACCCCCAACGCAAGGGGGGAACTGTATTAGAAGTCTCCCCTTGCGTTTGTCCCTTTAGGGGGCAATTAGGAATTCAGGCAACAAATCTTTTGGCGATAGGACAAAGCGATAAAGGATAAAGATTCATGGGACTGCATCAAACTTCTGGGCGTTGGCGCTTGGGTTTAGCGTTATCGCTGGTGACAGTATTTCTTTGGGGAATTCTGCCCATTAGTTTAATCGTGGCACTTCAGGCGCTGGATGTCTATACGGTTACTTGGTTTCGCTTTTGCATGGCATTTGGATTACTATTTGCTTATCTTGCTTCCCGAAAGCAACTTCCTGAATTGCAAAAATTGCGCGAGGCATCATTGGGATTAATCGTGAGCGCTACTGTATTTTTAGGGCTAAATTACTTACTATTCCTCCAAGGATTAGTACTCACTTCTGCGACAACTGCAGAGGTAGTAATTCAACTAGCTCCGATTCTCTTAAGTTTGGGCGCATTAGTTATTTTCAAAGAACGCTATACTCTCCCGCAATGGCTAGGTTTAGGTGTTTTAAGTTTAGGATTTGCCCTGTATTTCCACGAACAATTAAAGCCGGTAGTGAATGCGCCAAATAATTATTTATTAGGAAATGGGTTGCTGATTTTAGGGGCGGCAGTTTGGGCAATTTATGCCTTGGCGCAAAAGCAACTGCTACAGAAATTACCATCAGCAACGATTATGCTGATCGTTTATGGCGGATGTGGGTTATTATTTACCCCCTTGGCAAAACCGCAAATGCTTCTAACTTTAAGTCCTTTACACTGGGGGATGTTGTTGTTTTGCGGCTTAAATACGCTGCTAGCATATGGTGCGTTTGCGGAAGCTTTGGATCATTGGGAAGCTTCGCGAGTGAGTGCAATCATTGCCTTAACGCCCCTAGTTACCTTGGTTGCTGTGTGGGCAGTTTCGCTGCTAACACCGACTTTAATTGAACCGGAAAACTTAACGTTATTGGGAATAGTTGGGGCGCTTTTGGTGGTGGCGGGTTCAGTAGCGATCGCAATTGGCAAAAACAAATTAGAATCGGCATGATTGCCGATTAAAATAACTGAGTTTCTCAGGAATTGCTGGAATTTAAAGAATGAATTATATCCTGGGTTTGGCTGTGGTAGGAATTGCGATCGCATCACCTGCTTGGGCAAAACAACCTCTGTACGTTGCCTATCCTCCTGCTAACCATCAAACAACGGCACAACGGATTTTTTTGGTTGGCAGCGCCCCCCCGACGGGAGAGGTGTTGATCAATGGAAAAGCAATCGCCCGCAGTCCTGGAGGGAATTTTGCGCCGAGTTTCCCGTTACAGTTAGGGGAAAATCTGTTCACATTGCGCTACCAAAATCAAGAAGTTCAGATTAAAGTCACCCGAAAATCAACCCAATCGGTTTTACCAATTGGGTTAGCGTTTGCCAAAGATTCTTTAACTCCGGCAGTAGATATTGCCAAAATGCCCGGTGAGTTGATCTGTTTTGGCGCAATTGCCCCGCCGAAGGCAACAGTTGCAGTTAAGTTGGGCAATGAAACAATTCCTTTGATGCCGCAGTCTCAGGATGTCCAGCTACCGCCTAATTCCGCCGTATTAACCCAAACAGATCAACCAACACCACGGTCATTATCGGGTCAATATCAAGGTTGTGCAAAAGCGGAAAGCCCCGCTGGTTTGGGCATCCCTCAGTTTCAATTGACGATGAATGGTCAAACCACCACCCAGCAAGGTTCTGGAAATATTTCAATTCTATCTCCCGCCAAGTTGGAAGTGGCAGAGGTGACGAGTAATGCTGGGGTGGCGCGGACGGGACCAAGTACTGATTATTCTCGCCTCACACCGCTTCCCAAAGGCACGAGGGCAACGATTACAGGGCGCGAGGGGGAGTGGGTACGGTTGGATTATGGCGCTTGGATAAAAGCCTCGGAAGTGCGGATAATTAATGGTGCTGTGCCACCAAAATCGATAATCCGCAGTGTCCGCGCCCGTAAGGTTAATGGGGCAACGGAAGTTGTGTTTCCCTTACAAGTGCCAGTACCCGTCAGTGTGCAACAAGGCGATCGCACTTTCACCCTCACCTTACATAACACAACCGCCCAAACTGACACAATTCGTCTGGATGATGACCCGGTAATTTCCCGCCTAGATTGGCAACAGGTTGCTCCTGGACAGTTGCAATATACCTTTAACCTTAAATCGCAACAACAATGGGGTTACAACCTGAGATACGAAGGGACAAGCTTAGTGTTATCGCTGCGTCATCCGCCCAAAGGTGTGGCGAGTTCTACTCCTAAGCTATCAGGACTACGAGAACCTCTATCAACTGTAATGTACGGCAACAACAGGGTTAGTGGATTAGTTGTTAAATCCTCTCAGTCGCCGCTAGCAGGCATCAAAATCCTGCTTGATCCGGGACATGGTGGACCAGAGGATAGCGGATCGGTTGGACCAACGGGTTATCCGGAAAAAGCGGTTGCTCTGGTTGTCTCAAAGTTAGTGCGAGATCAGCTTGTGGCAAAGGGTGCGACGGTTTATATGACGCGGGAGGAAGATCGGGACGTGGGTTTGCAAGAACGGGTGGATATGATTGAAAAATTGCAACCTGCGATCGCAATTTCGCTTCATTACAACGCTCTACCTGATGATGGTGACGCTGAAAATACTAAGGGAGTTGGTACATTTTGGTACAACACCCAAGCCCATAGTTTAGCGATGTTTTTGCACAATTATTTAGTTCAAGAATTAAAGCGTCCTTCCTATGGAGTGTTTTGGAATAACCTAGCCTTAACTCGTCCTCACACAACGCCAGCGATATTATTGGAACTGGGTTTTATGATTAATCCGGTTGAGTTTGAATGGATATCAAATCCACAAGAACAACAGAAAGTAGCGGTTGCGCTTGCTGATGGAATCACGCAGTGGTTTATGACTCGTTGAGTTTTATTAAGCAATGAAAAAGGCACTTTTAGCAATAAAGCTGAACCTTTGTAAACATCTTTCTTAAGAATTTAACTCAAAAATTCCGTAAATTTGCCACAAATTCTGGAAATTTACGGAAATAGCATTTAGTCCCTTGAAGAATAACCTCAACGCAGCCGGACGACTTCACAGAAGCTCAATCTAAAAAGTCGTCCTAAAAATAACGCTGCAACAGCATCTACTGTCGCTCCAGCTAGTTATTCCCATACGACAAGTGACGGTGTTTTATGATGATTAAAAAACCTGCCCGCGAAGCCCCCGCGTCCTCTTTAGAGTGCCAAGCTAACGCCTCCCATCCCGCTGTACATAACGAGCCAGTACTTGCCGTTAAAAACATTCAAGGCAACATCATCGGCGGATTCAATAAAGACTTTCAAACTCTGCTTTTCCTAAAAATTGTTAATGTCTCAAACTTCAAAACTTGGCTATCTTCCTTAGTTCCTTTCATTGCTACCGCTGAGGAAGTTCTTGCCTTTAACCGTTTGTTCAAAGAAATCCGTAAACGACGCGGTGAATCTCGCGCGGTGCAAGCCACCTGGATTAATGTTGCTTTGTCATTCAACGCCTTGAAGCGGCTAAAAGACGATGCAGACGACTTTAACGATGAAGCCTTCAAGCAGGGATTAGCGGCGCGATCGCATGAGCTAGGCGACCCCCTAGAGGCAAATGCTGAAGGCAACAAACACAACTGGGTTGTCGGTGGTCCGAACAATGAAGCGGATGTTGTTCTAATTATCGCTAGCGATGATCGCAATGATCTATTTGCCGAAGTTGCTCGAATTGAACAAAGCATCTACGCTGCCAGAACTGCCGAGGGTTTACCGACTCACAGTGGCGTCCAAATCATCTACAAGCAGCATGGCGCAGTCTTACCGCCACCCCTCAAGGGACACGAACACTTCGGCTTTTTGGACGGCATCTCACAACCAGGACTGCGGGGTCGCATCTCCAATGCTCCTAATGATGTTTTAACTGCCCGACAAAATCCGGAAAACCCCAACCAGGGCAAACCCGGTCAAAATTTACTCTGGCCGGGTGAGTTTGTCTTCGGTTATCAAGGTCAAGATCCAGAAGCGGATACAATCACGACTCCTGGTGCGGTGTCTGATGCCGGACCCGAATGGGCGAAAGATGGCGCATTTTTGGTTTTCCGACGCCTCCGGCAGGATGTACCAGGTTTCCAAGCCTTCCTAGACCATACTGCCGAGCATTTTGGCATTGACTCCAACTTGTTTGGTGCTAAGTGTGTCGGACGTTGGCCCAGTGGTGCGCCGATTATGCGGGCGCCAAAGGCGGACAACAAAGAACTTGCTGATAATGATTGCGCTAACAATAAATTTGAGTTCCGAGGCGAAGAAGGAGATGCCAAAAAGCCGGAACCTCATAAGCACTCGGAAAATGAACATGGTGAAGGGTTGTGTAAAAAAGATAACTTCCCAGAGGCAAAACCTGATCTCGAAGGATTAGTTTGCCCGTTTGCGGGTCACATTCGTAAAGCTTATCCCCGCGATGATGAATTTGATTCAGCACCAGAAGGTGAATCCCCATTAAATAATGTGTCAACGCAGACTCATCGCTTGTTGCGTCGGGGAATTCCGTTTGGTGAGCCGTACCGTCCTTCAGATGACCCAGAGTTTGCAGATTCAGGCGATCGCGGTTTGTTGTTCCTCGCTTACCAAACTTCTATTGTCGATCAGTTTGAGTTTGTGACAAAATTTTGGGTCAATAACCCAGACTTTAAAGAACCTGGTTCGGGATTCGACCCAATTTTAGGTCAAAACAACCAGGATGAAAATCGTGAACGTATTTTCAAGTTCACCGTTGAAAAGGACGGCAAACCCGAAACCCATGAGGTAACTTTGCGCCAGGATTGGGTTATCCCGACTGGTGGCGGTTACTT
>CADCTM010000869.1:0-6872 GCA_902805485.1 uncultured Coleofasciculus sp.
GCCCCTAGCTCATAACCCCTCTCACTTACGGAGCAAATACTGTCTATGTCTGCCCACCAAAAACTCTACGAAGGCAAAGCGAAAATTCTTTATACTACCGATGATCCAGAGATTCTACTCACCCACTTCAAAGATGATGCTACCGCCTTCAATGCCCAAAAGCGGGGTCAAATCGAGAAGAAGGGTGAAATAAACTGTGCGATCGCGACTCACTTATTCAAGTTACTAGAAGACTCAGGCATTCCCACACACTTCATCGACCAAGTAGCCCCAAACCAAATGCGGGTCAAAAGTGTCAAAATTTTAGCCTTGGAGGTAGTCGTCCGGAACATTGCCGCCGGCAGTCTGTGTCAACAAACTGGGCTACCAGTGGGGAAGGTATTGCCAACCCCATTAGTAGAATTTTATTTCAAGAACGATAGTTTGGGAGACCCCTTGTTAACTCGCGATCGCTTATTCCTCATGGAACTAGCCACGCCAGAACAACTAAACCAGCTAATTGACCAAGCGTTGCAAATTAACACGATTCTTACAGCTTTCTTCAATCGATGTCAGATTACCCTAGTAGACTTCAAGCTAGAATTCGGGATCACTGCTACTGGGCAGCTAATCTTGGCAGATGAAATCAGCCCCGATACCTGCCGTCTTTGGAACCAAGCCGAAACTGATCCCGACCGACGCGTGATGGACAAAGACCGATTTCGTCGCGATTTGGGAAATGTAGAAGATGCCTACCAGCAAGTGCTAGAGAGAGTTCTAGCAACACTATAAGGAGATAGTTTCAAAGATTAGCGCAAAGCTTATTACCAAAACTAGCAACAGACAATGGACAATGGACAACAAATCAAAAGCCGATCGCATTGCCAAACGTGGTAGCAAACCGCTGCTGCGCGGCGCCGATCGCCTCATAAGTTGACTTGCATAAATGTGGTGTGTGGACGTGTCAAAAAACCTCAAACAAATGCGCTTATCTCCCTTTTTAGTAGCTTTGCTTGCTACCTCAGCAACGATTAGTTTCTCCAAACCAATCACCGGGCAAACAATTAGCCCTTCGATCGCCAAACCGACAGAACCGCTCAATCTAGCTGAGGCGATGCCGACGACGGATGCCCCTTCTATCTCTCAACCGATATACGTTAACCAAGAGGCTGTTCCTGTCGATGTATCTGCCCAGCTAAGTGGCGTCAAATCAACGACGGCAGGTAATGTCGTCGTCCAGACAACTCCCTTGCCAGAATTCTCCAGCATAAAACCGATAACAGCACAAGCCCCAAATCAAGAAATACCAACACCAACACCAACACCAGCCCCGACACCAACACCAGAACCCCCGCCCATATTTGCACCAACACCAGCTCCAGCCCCAACGCCAACACCAACCCCAGCCCCAACCCCAACCCCAGCTCCAGCTCCAGCTCCAGCCCCAACACCAACCCCAACACCAGCTCCAGCCCCAACGCCAACACCAACCCCAGCGTCACCTGAACCTCAATCTCAGCCTCCTGCTGCACCAGAAGCGCGAGTACTAGTAGCAGAAGTATTTGTTAGCGGCGCACAAGGGCAACTAGAAGAAGAAATTTTTCGTGTAATTGGGACTCGACCTGGACAGGCAACCACCCGTTCTCAGTTGCAGGCAGATGTAAATGCAATCTTTGCCACAGGGTTCTTTGCCAACGTTGATGTCAGGCCAGAAGACACTCCTTTAGGGGTTCGCGTCACATTTATTGTGGAGCCAAACCCGGTATTGCGTCAGGTGACAGTAAACACCGTGCCAGAAAATGCCAACAGGCGCGTTCTACCGCAACAAGTCGTCGATGACATCTTCGGCAAGCAGTACGGTCAAATCTTGAACTTCCGGCAACTCCAATCAGGCATCCAAGAGTTAAACAGGTGGTACAAAGATAACGGTTTTGACCTGGCTCAAGTTGTTGATGCCTCAAAAGTTAACCCGGATGGCAATGTCACCTTAATCGTTGCCGAAGGAGTCGTCGAAGATATTCGGGTTCGCTATCTCAACAAAGAAGGACAGGAGAGGAATGAGCAAAACGAACCCGTGCGCGGTCGCACCCGTGAATTTATCATTACGCGAGAAGTAGAGTTAAAGACAGGAGATGTCTTTAACCGACAGACCGCAGAAAGAGATTTGCGCCGCGTTTTTAGTCTAGGGATTTTTGACGATGTGCGGCTTTCCTTTGCCCCAGGTCAAGACCCGCGCCGAGTGGTTGTAGTTGTAGACGTAATTGAGAAGAATACAGGCTCAATCGCGGCAGGTGCGGGGATCAGTTCTGCCAGTGGTTTGTTCGGATCAGTCAGCTATCAACAGCAAAACCTGGGGGGCAATAACCAGACCTTGGGGGCAGAAGTACAGCTCGGTGTACGGGAGTTGCTATTTGATCTAAACTTTACAGACCCTTGGATTGCCGGCGACCCTTACCGCACCTCTTACACAGTTAATGCTTTCCGCCGTCGCTCGATTTCGCTAATCTTTGATGGCGGTGAGACAGAAGTTGACTTGCCCAATGGCGATCGGCCCCGAATCGTGCGGACTGGCGCCGGCATTAGCTTTGTTCGTCCCTTATCACGAGATGTCTTTAAACCAGCCGAATGGGTCGCCTCAGCCGGACTACAGTATCAAAGGATTTCCATACGAGATAGCGATGGCGAACTCAGCCCCAAAGATGAGCTGGGTAACGACTTGAGCTTTAGTCGAGAGGGGCGAGACGACCTGTTGACCCTCCAGTTAGGTGCAGTCCGAGATCGCCGCAACAATGCGCTACGCCCTACCAGTGGCTCTCTCGCGCGGTTTGGTGTTGAACAGTCCGTCCCCGTTGGACTGGGAAGCATCTTCCTCACCCGCTTGCGGGGAAACTACAGCTACTACATCCCCGTTAACTTCACCAGATTCGCTAAGGGACCTCAAGCTCTTGCCTTTAATCTTCAAGGAGGCACAATCATCGGAGATTTGCCGCCTTACGAAGCCTTTTCCCTCGGTGGTTCTAACTCAGTGCGGGGCTACGGTGAAGGCGATGTTGGGGCAGGGCGCAGTTTCATCCAGGCAACGGCGGAATATCGCTTCCCGGTTATCTCAGTGATCAGCGGCGCTCTATTTGTAGACTTTGCCAGCGACCTCGGTTCAGGCAGCAGCGTCCCAGGTAATCCCGCAGCCGTGCGAGGCAAACCTGGAAATGGCTTGGGCTTTGGACTTGGTGTCCGGGTACAGTCACCACTCGGTCCGATTCGCGTGGACTTTGGTTTTAGTGACAATGGTGACAACCGCATCCACTTTGGCATCGGTGAACGTTTTTAATGAGTTATTAGTCATTGGTTATTAGTTATTAGCCCTGATTAGTAACCAATAGTTAATAGACCTGTTATGTAAGTCGAATTCACCCCCCAACGGAGGTTATGGGGGTCAGGTTTTGACTTATGCCACAGGTCTACTTGATTAATCTCAAAGGACAAATAATGACTAAATACGTTCTAGGTAGTAATTTTGAACGTTCAGGTGTCGGACTGCACAGTGGCATCTTCACAACAGTGCGGGTGCTGCCAGGGTTGTCAGGAGAAGGACGTTATTTTGTTCGGGTTGACCTACCTGGGACACCGAGCATCCCAGCAAAAGTCGAGGCGGTTAATGAAACGACGCTTTCGACTGAACTGCGGACAGCAATTGCAATGAATGGCATCCCCACCCAGGAAACGGCAAGCGTGCGGACGGTGGAACATCTGTTAGCGGCATTGGCAGCGAGTGGTGTTGAGGATGCCCGAATTGAAATTGATGGTCCAGAAGTCCCGCTTTTAGATGGTTCCGCTAAAAATTGGGTGGAGGCAATTACCGAGGCAGGAGTGGTGGCAAAATCGGAAACGTCGTCGGCGCTTGTCTTACAAGAACCCGTGACGGTGTATCAAGGCGATGCATTTGTAACGGCATTACCCGCACCCAGTACCCGCTTTACCTATGGGATTGACTTTGATTTACCTGCAATTGGCAATCAATGGCATAGCTGGATGCCTGGGGAGGTGAGTTTTGCCGAAGCGATCGCACCGGCACGAACTTTTGGTTTGGCTTATCAAATCGAACAGTTACAAAATCGCGGTTTAATAAAAGGGGGCAGTTTGGAAAATGCACTAGTTTGTGGCGAACAAGGATGGCTTAATGGCCCTTTACGATTTTCAAATGAACCAGTGCGTCATAAACTTTTAGATTTAGTAGGGGATTTAAGTTTATTAGGCAATTTTCCTGTCGCTCACTTCCTCGCCTACAAAGCCAGTCATAATTTGCATATCCAACTTGCAAAAAAGCTGGCATTGGTTTTCAGTGAGTATGGGCAAGAGAAATCTGCCTTTACCCAGTGAGAAAATCAAATTGAGCCAAATACCCTGTCTCCTTGGCTTGTAACCACCGCCCAACGCTCCAACTCAAT
The DNA here is from genome assembly GCA_902805485.1 of uncultured Coleofasciculus sp. Classification (GTDB taxonomy): domain Bacteria; phylum Cyanobacteriota; class Cyanobacteriia; order Cyanobacteriales; family Coleofasciculaceae; genus CADCTM01. Next base: position 4,425 of record CADCTM010000869.1, read on the forward strand.
ATTGTCATGTCCATACTGACCGACGTTAATCACACTAACTCTGTAGAAACCGCACAATTTCCTAAGGACGAGTCATCTCAAAAAGTGATTTTTACCCTGGAAGACATCCAGAAAATCCTACCTCACCGCTATCCGTTCGCCTTGGTCGATCGGATTATTGAATACGTTCCCGGAAAACTCGCTGTTGGCATTAAGAATGTCACCTTCAACGAACCCCACTTTCAAGGACATTTTCCAGGACGCCCTCTGATGCCTGGAGTGCTTATTGTCGAAGCAATGGCTCAAGTTGGTGGGATCGTCTTAACTCAACTACCGGATATGGAAGGCGGTTTATTTGTCTTCGCGGGGATTGACAAAGTGCGCTTTCGTCGTCCCGTCGTCCCCGGCGACCAATTGGTCATGACGACGGAACTGTTAACCATTAAGCGCCGTCGTTTTGGAAAGATGCAAGCTCGTGCCGTCGTTGATGGTCAGCGAGTTGCTGAAGGCGAACTGATGTTTTCTCTGGTAGATTAAAATTCCCTAGACGGAATGCTGTTGTTTGTTGTCATAGTCACAGACAACTTATAAACAACAATCTTATCTAAATCTCACCCACACAAGATGGCAACACTAATTCATCCTACCGCTGTAATCCACCCAGGCGCTCAACTTCACCCGACGGTAAAAATAGGTGCTTATGCGGTGATTGGAGAGAAGGTGAGGGTTGGACCAGAAACAACCATTGGCGCTCATGTAGTGCTGGAGGGACTAACCGAGATTGGCGCGAGGAATCAAATCTTTACAGGGGCGGTAATTGGCTCAGAACCCCAGGATCTTAAATATGATGGTGCCTCGACTTGGGTAAGAATTGGCGACAATAACCGCATTCGCGAGTATGTCACGATTAACCGTGCAACTGGTGCAGGTGATGCAACGGTAATTGGCAACGGTAATCTGCTGATGGCTTACGTCCACGTTGCACATGATTGCTGGATTGGTGATTCGGTTGTAATTGCTAATAATTTAGCGATGGCGGGTCATGTTCATATTGAGTCCAAGGCAGTGATTGGGGGCGGTGTGGCGATTCATCAATTTGTCCATATCGGGCGTCTGGCAATGGTGGGGGGAATGAGCCGGATTGACCGTGATGTGCCGCCTTATATGCTGGTTGAAGGCAATCCGTCACGAGTGCGATCGCTTAATTTAGTCGGTCTAAAACGGGCGGGAATGACCGCAAGCCAACTGGGACTGCTCAAAAAGGCATTCCGCACCCTCTACCGCTCTGGATACACGCTCAGTGATGCCCTAGAACACTTCGACTTATTGCCAGAGAATGAATATCTGGGACACCTGCGCCGCTTTTTACAATTGTCCCAGATGGAAAAACGCCGGGGTCTAATTCCGGGTCGTCGTCTTAAAGGTGAAGATTGAGTTATTGGTTATTAGTCACTAGAATACCTGGCGAATAGAATTCGCGGTTACACAAACTTTCGTCCGTATGCGCGGGCTAAAATCCTGGTTCGAGCCGATTTAATCTAAGTAATGTGATTCTTGCAAGAAGTCTAATAAATAATGACTAATGACCAATTGCTAATGACTAAAAAAAGGCTCTTTATCAGCACCGGAGAAGTTTCGGGCGATTTGCAAGGGGCACTACTAATTGATGCCTTAAAACGTCAGGCTGAGGTCATAGGGGTGGAATTAGAGATTGTGGCGCTAGGTGGTTCTCGCATGGCGAAGGCGGGGGCGACGCTATTAGATGACACTACGGCTATTGGTTCGATGGGATTGGTTGAATCTCTGCCTTTTGTGTTGCCTACTTTGAAAATCCAGCGCCGCGCTAAACAGTATCTGCGGCAAAATCTGCCGGATGTTGTGGTGTTGATTGACTACATGGGACCGAATTTGAGCATCGGCAGCTTTATGCAGCATCAACTACCCCAGGTGCCTGTGGTTTTTTATATTGCGCCCCAGGACTGGGTTTGGTCGGCTAGCTCCCTTGTGCCTCGCGATACGATGACGATAGTGGAGATGACTGACAAGTTGTTGGCAGTTTTCCCAGAGGAGGCGCGTTATTTTGAGAAAAAAGGGGCGTCGGTGAGTTGGGTTGGACATCCGCTTGTGGATAGGATGCAGTCTAGTCCGACACGGGAGGAAGCGCGGCGAGTTTTAGGGATTGGAATGGGGGAAAAGGCGATCGCTCTTGTGCCTGCTTCCCGACGCCAGGAACTTAAGTATTTGATGCCGATTGTTTTTGAGGCAGCGAAACAAATTCAGTCAAAGTTATTGGATAGTCAGCAAACACCTTTGTTTTGGATTCCGCTTTCTTTGGAGGTTTATCGCCCGACTATTGAAGCGGCAATTGACGAGTATGGACTGAATGCTAAACTGATCGCGGGTCAAACGCAAGAAGTGCTGGCAGCGGCTGATTTAGCGATCGCTAAGTCGGGAACTGTGAATTTGGAA
>CADCTM010000869.1:6882-7176 GCA_902805485.1 uncultured Coleofasciculus sp.
GCACTTTTAAATGTTCCCCAAGTGGTTTTATATCGAGTTAGTAAGTTTACTTATTGGATTGGTCAGCTTTTAAAGTTTTCTATTCCTTTTATGTCGCCGCCTAATTTGGTTGTGATGCGAGAAATTGTGCCGGAGTTGTTGCAAGAAAAGGCGACGGCAGAGAATATTGTTCAGGAATCGATGGAACTTCTTCTTAATCCCCAAAGGCGAGAGCAAACCCTGAAAGATTATCAGGAAATGCGGCAATTATTGGGGGAGGTGGGAGTATGCGATCGGGCGGCGAAGGAGATTTTA
>CADCTM010000870.1 GCA_902805485.1 uncultured Coleofasciculus sp.
GAGACTGGTCAGACGTGCTGACGGATATTATGCTCAGTTCTTGATTGACTGGGATAGACAAGAGCAGCATGAATTCCAAGGAGAAATTACAGGAATCGACTTGGGGCTTAAAGAGTTCTACACCGATTCTAATGGTGAGACTGTAGAGAACCCTCGGTATCTTAGAAAGTCTGAATCTAGGCTCAAAAAGCTACAGCGTCGAGTTTCCAAGAAGCACGTACAGGGGAAGAAGCAGTCTAACAGATACTATAAGGCACGATGCGCTTTAGCCAAACAGCATCTAAAAGTTAGTAGACAGCGTAAAGACAAAGCAATCAAGGATGCTTTGGCGCTAGTTAGAGCGAAAGACCTAATTGTCTATGAAGACTTGAAGATACAAAATATGGTGAAGAACCACCACCTAGCTAAAAGCATTTCTGACGCTTCTTGGTATCAATTCACCCAATGGCTTCAATACTTTGCCAAAATACACGGCACTATTGTTATTGCTGTACCCCCACACAATACGACTATTGACTGTTCAGTGTGTGGGACAAAGGTGCATAAAACACTAAGCACGAGAACCCATCAATGTGGTAAGTGCAAGACAGTTTTATGTCGCGACCATAATGCAGCTCGGAACATTTTGGCAAAAGGATTGAAACTACTGGCTGGATATTTAAACAGTACCAGAGGGCATCTGGAAACTGGGGAGAATATCCCGAACGCTCAGGGACAGTTCGACCGCTGGTTAGCTGATAGAGATACCAGCTTTCTAAGTCGTCTGGAGGAACTGAGAATCAGCGATTATGCTGAGAATCTACCTGAGCCGTAGCCACTGGTGGAGTATGTCAATGCAATTCATTTTCTAGCCTTCAGCTTGAAAGAGGAATCAGACCCAACCTCTTACCTCAGCATCAGTGAGCGATCGCTCCAACTTAAAATATTCGCTTTTTGCAGCTTGCACGATATGTTTCATCATTACCGCTTCTCCCGCCTCGGCTGCTAGAAAAGCGGCATTCAATGCAATATTACGGATATTTCCTCCAGCTACATTCAACTTTCCCAGCAGGTTCACATCTAGCCCTTGTGTTGGGGTGCGACTGGGGAAGATGCGCTGCCAAATCTCCGCTCTTGCTTTCGCATCTGGGAAGGGGAAGGCAATCACAAAACGGATACGACGTAGAAAGGCTTGATCGAGGGAGCCTTTGAGATTGGTGGTGAGAATTGCCAAACCTTGGTAAGCTTCCATCCGTTGCAGCAGATAGCTGACTTCGACATTAGCATGGCGATCGTGGCTATCTTTAACTTCAGTGCGCTTGCCGAACAGAGCATCCGCTTCATCAAAGAGCAAAATTGCACCCCCAGTTTCTGCTGTATCAAAGATTCGCCGCAGGTTCTTCTCTGTCTCACCGATATATTTACTCACGACTGCACTCAGGTCAATGCGATAAAGGTCAAGGCGCAATTCCTGGGCTATTACCTCTGCTGCCATCGTTTTACCCGTACCAGAAGCTCCGGAAAATAGGGCGCTGATGCCTAAACCCCGCCCTCCCTTGCCTGCAAATCCCCAGTTTTGGTATACCTTAGTGCGTTGCTGGACATGAGCGCGTATATCCCTGAGCGTCTGGCGTTGCTGCTCTGGCAATACCAAGTCTTCCCAAGTGGCAGTTGAATCAATCCGTTGAGCCAAATCATCTAGGCGTGAACGTGCCATTGTGCGACAAATATCCCATAACTGATTTTGGATTGGGGATGTGGAATTCTCCTCCTCTTCCGTTTTCCCCATCTCTCCCTTAACTTTCAAGCAGGCGGCGAGGATTGTGGGAGTGCTGAGGTTGAACTGAGAGGCTAAAGCCTCGACTTGCCCATTAAGTTCAGCCACCGCTGTGCCTAAATTAGAGTTCCAGATGGCTAGTTGTTCGCTGTGAGTTAGAGAAGGGACATCAAAAGTGATCAGGGGGCGTTGGCGTGGATGCTGTCGCTCTTGGCTGGTGACGATTAAGGGACTATTGAGATTCTCAATAAACTGGGAAATGGCAAACTCTCGTACTGCATCAGATTGATTCACTTCATCGCAGTTGAGTAAGAGAGCGCTGTTGGTCAAGAGGGCTTCCCGGAACCAGCGCTGTATGAAATGATTGAGTTCGTGGGGGTTGGTAGGAATGAGAGAGGCTTCCATTACGTTTAGGTTAAACCCCACACTGGCACAGGCGGCGGCGGCAATAGAGTACTTGGCTGTCACCTCTGAGCCACACAGTTGCACGATGGGGAAGCTGGATGTATCGCTTCCATGAGACCAAGTTGCTACTAGCTGTTCTGCCAGCTTTTGGTGTGAGGGTGGCAGAGGGGTTGGGGATGCAGGCGGCATGGGCTTGACAATGCCTGCTAGTTGCTCGTCCTGGCAAGGTTCATCTAGGAGATAGCACAGGATACGTTTGTCAATGCGCAAGGGGGATTGAGTTAGTGTGTGCTCCTTGCCGATTTCAATTAGCTGCCAGCGCTGTAAGGGGCTTTGGGATGCTAGGACGCTCCAATGGCTGTTGGGTAAGACTGACAATGCCAAGCCAAGGGTGGGGTAATTTCGTTCTCGGTTGCCTTGGGCATTGGCACAGAGTAACTCAAAGTTCGGGTCTAATTCCATGCCAACGCACAACAGCAGGATATCGCGCTCAAAGGGGGAGAGGTCGAAGATGGTACATAGCTGCTCTAAGGCTGAGGGGCTGTTTTGAGCAGCAATTGATTCTGGGGCGAATTGTCTCTCTGATTCTGTTTGGGTTGACTGCTGTTGTAAGCGAGCAATATGATTTTCTAATAGCTGACGGATTCTATCTACTGAGGTCAGCAAATTTTGAAAATTGGCTTGATATCTATTGGAGAGCATTGAGATATTCATGCTTTTTTTCTTTGGCAGCCCAAGGGTAAATCAAATGTTTGGATGGGGACAATATTAAGGCATATTTCAGAATTTATTTCAGATGAAATGCATATTTTATAATGTTTTCACAAAATTTAAATAATCTCTGACGCGAGGAAAGCTGAGGCAGGATATGTACACGCGGGCACAAAAGGAAAGCTCTTCGGTGAGTCCTACTTCTACTCACAAAAAGAGTAACGGTTCTGATGGTTCGCGCTCTTTTTCTGTCCATCGTCAACCGGAGATAAATTCCTCTCAAGAGAAGGAAATACCGAGCTATTCAAGGAACGCGGCTGACTCGCTAATCGCCAATGTCATGCGATCGCTCGAAACGCAACAGCAGGAGCAGGAAAACACACAAGGCGTACATCGTCAGATAGAGTCAGCAGCAGCACCTGTAGCTGAGGCGGTAATGCCGATGCCACCATCACCCACACCAAAGGCAGTAACATCTTCGGTTCAGTTAAAGGAAGTCAGCATTCAGCGGCAATGCTCGGAATGTGCTGAGGAGCAACAAGAGCAGTCAGCAGAAGACGGGAAAGACTTTGATGAAATGTCCTTGGGGGCGGGTGCGATTCAGACTAAGCTGACAGTTGGAGCGCCTGGAGATAAGTATGAGCAAGAAGCTGACCGAGTGGCGGCGCAGGTGATGTCGATGTCAGTAGCTCCTGATAATTCGCCTCAAGTACAGCGATTTGGGGAAGAGGCTAACCCAGTTCAGATGTGGTCGTTGGCACAGTCAATTACGCCTGTAGTGCAGAGGCAAGTGGATGAGCAGGTACAAATGCGAAGTCTGGTGCAGCGGGCATTTCAAGCGGGCGGGAATGAAGCGTCTGGGGATTTAGAGAGCCGTTTGAATGCGTCTAAGGGTAAGGGTTCTGCTTTATCAGAGGAAGTGCGATCGTTTATGGAGCCGCGCTTCGGTGCTGATTTTAGCTCTGTGCGGGTGCATACGGGTGGTGAAGCGGTGCAGATGAATCGGGAGTTGGGCGCTCAGGCATTTACTCACGGGAGTGATGTTTTCTTTGGGGCGGGGAAGTCTCCGGGGAATAATGAGTTGACGGCACATGAGTTGACCCATGTGGTGCAGCAGACGAGTTCGTCTCCCTTCCAACAAAAACTTAGTAATTTGCCCGATGCAAGGGGTGTCCAGCGCCCAATCAGTAAAACATTGCCACCTTCTGACGCCATTGTGCAAAGACAACTTGCCCCTGCTGCTTCAACAGCAGATGCTACCCAGGCTACGGCTCAGGCGATCGCTTTGCAAGCGCAGGCAGATGTCCCCCAACTGCAACGAGGAAAGGATAAGTCCGAGGGCAGCGCCGCTACCCCTGATGCAGCTAGAGATTCTACTCCGACAGGCGACTGTGCGACGGTGTATATCTGGCTGCCTCATGACAATAATGTTGGTCATTCGTCTATCGATATGGCAGGTACCTATGCCAGCTTCTGGCCGAATCAAGACACCTATGGAGTGGTCGATACGATTCTGGATGCCTTAAATCCGTTTGGAGGCACGGCGTCTACCCAAGCGACTCATGCCCAGGATGTGCAGTGGGAAGTGGGCGATGCCAGCAACACGATTCAACTGTGTTGTTTGAATATTCCTGCTATGCACTCACTGTGGAGCCGAATTCGCTCAGAGGATTATGAGGCAGCAGGTAACAACTGTTCGACGGTGGTGGGTCGATTGATTAACGCAGGCTTGCAGCAGGCGGATTGTGATGTGACGGAGCAGCCTGTTGGTGAATGTCTGGGTGCAGAGGGTGAAATTTCCGGTATTGATCGCCCTGAAACACTCCTCTCAGCAGTGCAGTGTTTAGAGCAGCGAGGATGTGACAACAATTGGCAGTGTGAGCCTGTGCCTGATCATTCAAGGGTTCCTTTGTGATCCATATTTCGGTAAATGCTCGGATGGCGGGTGGGCATTGCTGTTCTTTTGCAGAAAACATTTCAACCTCTCTCCTACAAGGAGAGAGGCTTTGATTCTTCTGATGTACACCCGCGTAACTGAGAACGGCTATACTTTCAGTCGTCTAACTCGCTTGGAATAATTTTTGTCATCAGTCAGTCGCCTCCAAAATGCGATTGTCCCAAAAGGGCAGCGCGAAGCGATCGCATAAAACCCCTCAACTTCTCCAAAAGCAGATCGCCTTTACTCCACATCATCCGGTAAATCTTTAATCGACAGTCCAGCTTTCTCCAAAAGCTCTTGCAATCGCTTCATCTGAGCGATCGTAAATTTAATGCGTTGGTGTACTCCCCGTTCGTAGCGGCTAATTGACTCACGGGTTATCCCTAGCGCCTGTCCGAATTCTTCCTGAGTCATACCCAAGCGCTCTCGAACTTGCTTCAAAGTAGGCACGTTGAGGTTGAAATTTTGCTTTTGATCGTCTACCGTCTTAGCTAGTGATGAGACGTTTCGTCTCATTAACGGACAAAACACCGATGGGGAAACAGCAATGGGAAGTCTGATTGCTTCCCGTCTCCGTGTCATGTCTATGCGTAAGCGTCTCACTGAAATTAGAGACAGTATAAGACGCATTAGCGCTGGGACAGCTTACCTTATCTCCATTCTTGAACAAAGGAGGTGATACCTAGACAAAAATTACCTACGTGTACCGTTTGATAAGTTTTCCGAGGGTTAGGCGATCGCCTGTCAATTGCAAGAGCCATGCGATCGCCTTTCCGACCTAATCAAATTTAGGACTGACTGTATTATGAAACATTCCCAATGGCTTCGCCTCAAGGCAGCAGGCGACAAAATTGTCATGGCTTTAAGAGCCGAGAGTTACCAATGCCGCAAGCAGACAAGCCGTCTTTCGTGGACTCTTCGCAAGGGTACGATTTCCTATAATCTGACTTGGCTACCAGCGCCAGTGAACGAGTGGAGCTTGCTTCCTAATGATGCCACACCAGAGCGTGAGCAGCTTTTATCTCAGATTCACTCTATCCTTAACAGTTACAGAGGAGGTGGTCGTTCCCCATTTCTCCATTCGTCCCCCTGTAAAACTGACGGCTCTCAACCTCTCCAAGTACCGTCCTCATCAGGCAGTATTGAAAGCGATCGCGCCAATCTCACTGCCACAAATAGCGATCGCTTCTGGCTCCAAGAAAGTTATCCTTGGGTTATTGTCCGGCTATTGCCCAATGCTCAACGCTACGTCGTGGCACGGTTCTACAGTCGCTCTCAAGCGAATGAGCATAAACGATTCCTCAATCGGTTCATGCCTGCTTCGGAGTTTGAGGTTGTCTTCAACGCTCCATCTGAGGTAGCGCAGTAACCATCTGAGCAGCCAGTGCGATCGCCGCTCTTGTAGGGTGGGCATTGCTATTATCTTTGAGAAAAAATGCCAACGTGCGTGAGGCAATGCCCACCAACCCGGAAGTTTCGCAAGGAGACATCGTAGGCGGTAGGTAGATGAGCCATTTCGGATTAGCCGTAAAACGACTCATGACTTCCTACGCAGCAGCGCTTCGCTATCGCAGCTTTGGAAGTCATAGAGATAGAGCGCCAGCGTAGAGCGCATTTTATTCCCGAATCGTCACATTGTTATCGTCAAGGCTAGTAGGGTTAAAACGGAGACATCCCAATGACAGCATCAGTTCAACCTTCTGCCGAGCCAGCGATTGTTTACCCCGACAGCGACGGACAGCCAATGGCAGACAACACCAAGCAGTTTCGTTGCATTACGACAATTCAAGGAGGGCTAGACGCTCTGTTCAAAGATAATGCTGATATCTTTGTCGCTGGGGATTTACTTTGGTATCCCGTTGAGGGAGATAACAAAATTCGATTGGCTCCTGATGTCATGGTAGTTTTTGGCAGACCAAAAGGAGATAGAGGTTCTTATCAACAATGGCAAGAAGATAATATCCCTCCTCAAGTTGTTTTTGAAGTGCTTTCTCCAGAAAATCGCTTAGGTGAGATGGTCAGGAAACTGAGATTCTACGAACGTTATGGTGTGGAGGAATATTACATCTATGACCCTGGCAACGTTGATTTAACTGGCTGGCAGCGCTCTGGTTTGGAACTCACGGAGATTGAGTCGATGGAAGGTTGGGTAAGTCCACGTTTGGGTATACGTTTTGATTTATCATCAGGATTAGAAATTTATCGACCTGATGGACAGAAATTTTTAGCCTATGTAGAACTAGAAAGGGAAAGGGAGCAAGAACGACAGGAGAAAGAATTAGCTCAAGCTAAAGCAGAGCGATTAGCTGAGAGATTACGTTCGATGGGCATTAATCCAGATGAGGTTTGA
>CADCTM010000871.1 GCA_902805485.1 uncultured Coleofasciculus sp.
CAATCTCTAGAGGCATGGCTCAAAAACACATCAAGATTAAGTTTCCTCTCTGGCAGTTTCTGAACCAGCCCCTCTTTAGTCCCACGACAAGGCTGGTACTCAACCCGAATCTCTTTGCCACTCTTTATAGAATCCAGCTTCTAGAGCGCTGTTTAGCTAAGGAATATAACTCTAAGGGTCGCCGATGTAACTAGCTAGCCATTGTACTATCAAGCAATTTTTACTTTTAAATTGGCTCTACCCCCCTCAAGGTGTAGAGCCGTCTGACTTAATTATTGCGGTGGTTGTTACTGTAATGAATTCTAGCACCAGCCCATTGGAGCTTTTCCCGTAGAGTTTGGTAATAGGAATAGCTAGCGCGCAAAATCACGAATTTTGCATAACAATCTGCCATCCGGACATCTACCCGTTGTCCTGGCCAAATGGAGGTTGCCAGAACACCATCCATCCATAGCTTAGTATTTAGCTCGTAATCCGCCAACGGCCAAACGCTGACAACAGAACCCGCCGGCAGGACAATAGCACGACTAGAAAGACTCAAGGGGCAAATTGGCGTTACGACCATCGCTTCCATGCCATCGTGTAAAATTGGACCGTTAGCAGAAATTGTGTAACAAGTCGAACCCGTCGGCGTAGCGATGATTAAGCCATCACCTTGATATTGATCGACAACTTCCCCATCAATTTCCATTTCTAGGATGGAAGTAATCATGCGATCGGCAGAAGCGGGTTTAATACAGATTTCATTTAGAGCAAGAAAGCGATCGCTTTCTTGCTCCATATTAGTACGATGACCTTCAAACACTGCCGCTTGTACCATCATCCGGCGTTGAAGCGCATAGCGATCCTCAACAAGTCGATCCCAAACCTTCTCGGAGTCTTGAAATTCCTCCATCGGTTCCGTCAAAAATCCTAGATGTCCCCCGACATTGACCGCCAAAATCGGAATGCCTTCCGGTGCAAGCTGTCTTGCGGCAGTTAGCGCCGTGCCATCACCACCTAAAACCACCGCCAAATCAATCTTATCCATTGCGGACGCCAAAAAAACCGGGTAAGGATTATCCTTGGGACCACTCGGTCCAAGCAAGACATGACACTGACGCTTCTCCAATTGTTTAGCACATTTTTCTGCCCATTTTCTGCCTTGGGAGTCTCCAGCTTTGTGAACAATAATGACTTGTTTTAGCTGCACGTTGACCTCATTTTTAACCCCTTTTCACTGACATTCATTGTAGTTTGAGGTATCTTTACACATATTTGCCGGAGGCGCGTTAATCCCAGATAAAAGCGATGCCAGAAGCGGAAGTTATCGCTGTGGCTCTTTCGGATATCCTGCCAATTCGCCTGTTGTTTTGAGCAAGCCGCAAGCCGGGAAGGGTATCTTATTGAACGATATCATCACACTACCTATACCCTGACTTTACCGCCCCTAGCAAAGCATTTGATTACCGTGAATTGCGGGCATCCGTACAACTTATATCCAGCAGATTAGCGATCGCATTTATCAGGTACACGTAGCTCAAGGTAGCATGATCCTGACGCCTGTAGGTCAACCCACTTAGTGGATTTTGGAGCAGGAAATTTAACTCTTCAACACATCAGAACATTAGCCCCTGAATTTAACTAGTAAATTGCATCTAACCCACTGATTTGTTGTTATTTTGCTGTTGGTTCTGCACTATTACCAATTTTAGCGATCGCACAATCCTCTAAAAATTCACCAAGAGTTCAGGCGTCCGAAACAGCATCTTTTTCCCAGAAGCAGAGATGTCTTTTGACAGCCTAACCCCTAACTCTAGACAAATGACACAGGACAAATAATACTTTTGACGCATCCGATTCAGGTATACCTGTGCTACCATCTGGGAAAATATTCTCTTAGTTTCGATCACAAATGGGCAAGGTTCTGGTGTTAAACGCCTCCTACGAACCGCTCAACATTACCAACTGGCGAAGGGCGGTTGTTTTGTTGATCAAAGGGAAAGCGGAGCAGGTGGAACACAACGGCAAATACGTCTACTCAGAGTTCCCGCTCCCGACAGTCATCCGGCTGCGTCATTACGTGCGGGTTCCTTACAAAGAAATTCCTCTCACCCGCCGAAACATCCTCCATCGAGATGGTCACTCTTGTCAATACTGCGGCTACACGGGTGATGACCTAACTTTAGACCATGTGATTCCGCGTTCTCGTCACGGAGGCGATACTTGGGAAAACATTGTTACAGCCTGTGTCCGTTGTAACGTTAAAAAAGGCAGCCGCACCCCCAAGGAAGCGAATATGATCTTACGGCATCAGCCGCGAAGACCCTATAGCAGCCTTCACTTTGAAGTGGCAAAACACGTAAAAGGCGGTCTGCATCAGGAGTGGCGAAAGTATGTGATTGGTGTTTAAGTCCGCCGTCCAACCGAGATTAGAGTATTTTATCAGGCGATCGCCTCGTTGTATATGGCGGTAAATTCTGCCAGCAGGTAGTGTCTGGTTCAGGGATTATTTTGCGAAAATAAAACATGGCTGACGATAAGTCAACTACTCGTGCCGTAAAACCATCACCAAGGCGGCGCTCCTTAAGGCACTACTCACACTCTTCACAACTCGCAATGCCATCGAACTCGCTCATTCCTCTGAATCATTCACTCGACGAGGCTGCACCCAATTTAGAAACGGTTGCCGTTGAAGCTCAACAGATGGAGAAATTTCCGAACAGTGTTACCAGCAGCGGCAATGCCCGTGATAAACGATGGATAGAGGCTTCAACCGAGCCAAAAATCCCAGAGTTGCGAAAGACTTTAGAGCGTCACAACTCGGAGCGTCAACTAATCGTTATCCAAGACTTCCCCGATCCAGATGCCCTATCAAGTGCCTGGGCTTATCAGTTAATTGCCCAGCAATACAATATTCAATGCGAAATTGTCTATGCGGGAACCCTTTCTCACCAAGAAAATATCGCACTAGTTAAGCTGACTAACTTACCCGCCAAACGCTGGGGTATCCAGAACTTGAAGGAGCATGATTTATCACTATACCAAGGCTGCGTGCTAATCGATAATCAGGGAACAACCAGCCAGTTAATGCCCTTTGTCAAACAAGCTGGTATCCCGATTGCCGTCGTCATTGATCATCACAGCACTCAAGGCGACCTCCAGTCGGAATTTGCCGACCTCCGCCCCCAAACCCGCGCCACGGCAACGATTTTAACTCAATACCTCCAGGCAGGATTACTGAAACTAGATAGCAACAACAAGGAACACGTCAAGTGCGCTACCGCCTTGATGCATGGATTGAGATCCGATACAAATCGACTGATGCAGGCGCAGGAAGAAGATTTTTTAGCTGCCGGATATTTGAGTCGGTTCTACGACTCCCAACTGCTCAATGCTGTCCTCCAAACCGCCCGATCACGTCGCGTGATGGATGTCATCGAGCGATCGCTAAAAAACCGCAAAGTCCATAATAACTTCTCCATCGCCGGCGTTGGCTATCTCCGCTACGAAGACCGCGATGCCATCCCCCAAGCGGCGGATTTTCTCGTTACCGAAGAAAACGTCCACACCGCTGTAGTTTACGGCATTGTCCACGACGAAGATGAAGAATTAGAAGTCGTAATTGGCTCCTTGAGAACCACCAAGCTAACACTCGACCCAGACGAATTTATCAAAGAAGCCTTCGGTCAAGACATTAATGGGCGCTTCTTTGGCGGTGGGCGGCTGATGGCAGGCGGTTTTGAAATTCCGATGGGATTCTTAGGTAGCTTTAATGACAACTCGGAATATGCCAAACTCAAATGGGAAGTCTTTGATACCCAAATTAAGCAAAAACTTCTGCGGTTGGTCAATCCCAAGGATAATTTGATTCAGACGGACTAAGTAGTTGTCCCAAGAAAATCCGTGATCTAAAATCCCTTAAGTCATTGGTCATTCCTGAGAAATGACCAAAAAATACTCAATAACAAATAACTATTGACATGGAACTTTATTTAATTCGTCACGGCATCGCCGCTGCAAAGGATGCTTACGACAAGGATGAAGAGCGTCCCCTTACCGACGAAGGACGTAAAAAAACTAGGCAAGTGGCAAAACAATTAGGCGATCGCAAACTCCATTTCGACCTAATTTTAACCAGCCCTTTAGTAAGGGCACGAGAAACTGCTACAATCCTCCAAGATATTGGTCTAAGTTCCCAAATTGAAGAGATTACCAGTCTTGCTCCCGATGGGAATATCCAGGATTGGATTAGCTGGCTACAGGCATGGCAGCAAAATCATCCCGGAGATAGATGCTTGGCGCTGGTTGGTCATCAACCAGATTTAGGAAACTGGGCAGAAACCTTAGTCTGGGGCAACGCTCAAGAAAAATTGCTCCTCAAAAAATCAGGAGTGATTGGCTTAAAGCTTCCAGAAACCGAAACGCCTATCGGTCGGAGCGAACTGTTTCTCCTGACCTCACCCAAATGGTTGCTCTGATCAGGATTTGCTGATCTTTGTAACACTGACGACTAATATAGAAGTTTCTGATCAGTTAGCCTGAAAACATTTCCAATTCCCGAAGGTAGCTACATGACTGTCTGCGAGTATAAACCCGGTCTAGAAGGCATTCCCGCTGCCCAATCCAGTATCAGCTATGTCGATGGACAAAAAGGCATTCTGGAGTATCGTGGCATCCGCATTGAAGAACTCGCCACAAAAAGTACTTTTTTGGAAACAGCCTATCTATTGATTTGGGGTGAGTTGCCAACCAAAGAAGAACTCGCCGACTTTAAAGCAGAAATTCGCTACCATCGGCGCATCAAGTATCGGATCAGGGACATGATGAAATGCTTCCCCGAAACGGGTCATCCGATGGACGCCTTGCAAGCCTCAGCAGCGGCATTAGGTCTTTTTTACTCAAAACGTGCCTTAGATAACCCCGCTTACATTCGGGAAGCCGTGGTGCGGCTATTGGCAAAGATTCCCACGATGGTAGCCGCCTTTCAGATGATGCGGAAAGGCAACGATCCGGTACGTCCTAACGACGACATGGACTATGCCACAAACTTTTTATATATGCTGAATGAGCGGGAACCAGATCCTTTAGCCGCTCAAATTTTTGATGTCTGCTTGACACTCCACGCCGAGCATACAATCAACGCCTCCACCTTCTCCGCAATGGTTACAGCCTCGACGCTCACTGATCCCTATGCTGTAGTCGCTTCCGCCGTTGGGACGCTTGCGGGTCCCTTGCATGGTGGCGCAAATGAAGAAGTAATTGAAATGCTCGAAGAAATCGGTTCAGTGGAGAATGTTCGCCCTTATTTAGACAATTGCTTACAGAACAAATCCAAAATTATGGGCTTTGGTCATCGTGTTTATAAGGTAAAAGACCCGCGAGCGATTATTCTGCAAAATTTAGCCGAACAATTGTTTGAGAAGTTTGGTCACGACAAGTACTATGACATCGCTGTGGAGATGGAACGAGCAGTTGAGGAAAAGCTTGGACATAGAGGGATTTACCCGAATGTAGATTATTACTCAGGCTTGGTTTATCGGAAATTAGGAATTCCCACGGACTTGTTTACGCCTGTATTTGCGATCGCGCGTGTGGCGGGTTGGTTGGCTCATTGGAAAGAACAACTTGGTGAAAACCGCATCTTCCGCCCGACACAGATCTACACGGGTTCCCATGAAGCTCCTTATGTTGAGATTGAACAACGTTAGTGGCGAGTGTTTGGGGTTTAAAGATGTAGAGGAGGAAGTAACAAGAGCGCTCTGCTTGTTATTAACTTTTAAGGCAACCAAAACTGGGGCAATAAACTTTTACCTAATCCGCGCAGGGTTTGGTTAATGTTTCGGGCAACTTGAATATGTGGTTCATCCGGCTCAATCGGTATGATATTCGCCTGACTTCCCTGCCCAAAGCGGTTAATTACCAAATTTGCCGCCTCCAAACCCGTAACATAAGCCTTCTCTTGCGACCACGAACCGTGAGACGTGATAATCCAATCTCCACTCATGAAGACGTTTTTAATACTAGTTTGCGCCTTGAGGAGGTACTGGTAGCTACCAGGGGCAAAGTGAGTCACACCCTGGGGCACACGGATGACGCTGCTGTCGATAACTTTGGCATCACGAAATGCTGGAATACAAGTCGCTAAATCACGCTGCACTTTTTCGACGATTTGCTCATCACTTAAGGGTAGCAACTGGTTAGCGTGGTAAAAGTCTGCCTCAATTACGCTACCTGGTTCACTGCGATATTCGTCATGTAGCACATTCAGGTCAAAAAACGTCCAACCCGTAGTCGGATCAAAGCCAAAACAAGCATTTGAGGGATGACGGATTGGAATTTTGCGGTCAAACCACAGCCGTGTTGCTAAGGCGTCAACTGCTCCTAAGTTTGTCAAGTTTTGGAATTCACGATAACTTTGCAAACTAGGACTACTGCTAACGATTTTTTTCATCCCACTGACGCTAACGGCAAAAATTACGGCGTCTGCTTCAAAGACTTCATCACCACAAACAACGCCTTTTGCCTGTCCATTGCTATCAAGGATAATGTCGTTCACTCGTTTATTCGTCAGCACTTTGCCGCCAACTTTCTCAATGCGTTCCACCCAAGGTTTAAAGATCATCTCTCCCACAGTTCCCCGACACCAGACGACATCAAAATCGGGTTGGTGAGCGAGGATGAAGTAATAGAGCATTCCCAAAGCAGCAGCGGCGGAACATTGCTCACCTGGGGCAAATAAACCGACTAACAGCATCGGCTCAAAGGAGTCTTTATAAAGTCGGGCAGAAACGCCGAATTGTTTGAATAATTCGCGGGCAGTTACAAAGTCATAACGCCACCAAGCTTCGTCGGAGTTGTCGAAATCGACGACAGCATATAACAAAGGTAGGGCAGAAAGGCGATCGCTTAACGGTAATCGCTTGAACTGAGTGTAGAGAAATGTGCCGAGTGGGGTGGGGAGTCTCAGCTCATCTTGGAAAATGGGTGATTCGACTTCTAAGCCGGCGGGGGAAAATTGGGAGGAACGGGTAAATGGGGTAAAGGGGTTGAGTCCTAAGTTTCTTACTAGGGAGAAAATGTTGCTGTAGGGATACCAGAAGCCATGTATACCGCCTTCTACGGAACGTCCACCAGGGGTTTTCCAGCCTG
>CADCTM010000872.1:0-4057 GCA_902805485.1 uncultured Coleofasciculus sp.
TTACGAGGAGTTTTGTGGTGCGATCGCTTATATCCTTAACCAGTACTTTATTACTTAAACGATTGATCTCAAAGAATAGTTGTTCACTCAGTAGAACGTGCTGACTGAATTAACTGAGACGAGGATGTGTGTATTGGCACTTCGCCTCACTGCCGATCAATGGCATTATGTACATTGGCGCTACTGATTAGCGTTGATCTAATTACAAAAAAATCAAGTTGATTAGCAAACTCATCGCCAGTACAATGCTGTTCTTGGCTTTATTTCCCCAAGGCAGACAAATTGCACAAGAAGCACCACCTTCTGTATTTCTTCTGAGACTTCCCTGTGTTAGTACAGGGATCGGCAACTGGGCACGTCGCACTGAGGATGTTTCTGTCGGCAAAGCCGTCTACACCTCACGCCTGTTTATGGGACCTGGTAATCGCTCTGCGGCAATGACCTGTAAACTAAGACCGAATAAGGCACGAGTAGAGTTTCAAAAGCTCAAGCTAGGGTTTGGGATGCGCGACAATGATGCCGATAGTCCCAGCGCGACGTTTAACGTTTACATTGATGGCAACAGGGTTGACTCTCTAACCCGCGCCGTTTCTCCAGGAAAAGCCGAGTCAGTCGTGCTGGATGTCACAAACCCAAGTAATGTTTCCTTAGAAGTGGTTTGTTCAAATCAATCTCGATATTGCGATCGCGTTTACTTCTGGGATGCTGATGTTGAATATGTCCTACCGTTGCCGCCCAAAAAATAGTCATTCCTTGTGCATCTACTACAGAATGAACTCAAGGTTTTACTACGGTAGGGCTAATTTCATTATTCCTGTCTTACCGTATCCGGAACACCGACTGGAGAAAAACCTGCGATCGCTTTTAAATTTTGAGAGCGAATTAATTCCTTAAAATTTAAACCAGAACGCCCTTCTAGTTGGGCAACCGCTTCAATACCGGCTAAGAGATGTTGGGCGGCTTCAGTTTCCGTATAACCACGTCGTGTTGCGACTTTGATTGCCCCGGCATCAGCATCCAACTCCGACTCAGAACTGCGAGTACTCCGTAAAATCTGAGTACCCGCAACCGCACTTAAACCCGTCGCCACTACAACTCCCACTGCATCACCCTGCGCCAGTTGTAGAATGGCACCTAAAAACCCAGCCAAAACGACACCTTGATACAAGTCTGGCTTAAACCACTTAATGCCAACCTGCCAGCTAACCGTACGTAACAGTAATAAATCTCGTTGAGGCTTCGGCAAGCGACGCCACAAATCAAAGTTAATAAAAATCGGTCGCTCTTGAGACCAAGGTAAAGGAAACGGGCTATCAATTACCGTAGTCTGTTGGGGTTTGCTGACAATTTTCGTCAACATCCGCCCCGAAGCAGGCATCAACTCAATCAAGCGGCGAATTTCAGGCTCTGGATTCATCGGACTAAGAGTTGGGAATTCATCATACAGGATAGGGTAAACCGAGTTGAAATTGCATCTTTTAAACCCTGCAAACAAACTATCCTATTTTCATTGCTCAAAACTCAACAATCAAACCGTTTGAATCAACCATTCAGCAACAGAGAAATCCTAAAATGGTTATAGATAATTTTTAAAGAAGTTGAACTCACTTTACATAATTTAAGCATTGTCACAGTCGAAACCGTATGCAGCTAGCAGCTTTCAGCGGCGGTTAAATTAAAGGAAAACTATTACATGGATGCTTTTAGCCCCGTCCCGCCTGAATGGACAATGGCGGCAACTCACGCTTTTGAGTTCTGCTGTCCACATTGTCAAGCTTCTGCTCGTGAAGCTAAACTCGTTTGGATTAACCGACGAGCGCCTGTGTTGACAGAAAACTATAGCAGAAAGTGGCAGGAATTTTATCAATGTCAATGTGGCAAGGCATGGTGGGCATGGAGTAGCGATCGCCCCCCGTCAGATTTAGTAAAAAGTGAAGAGTAGGGGCAGCACCCCCATGCCTGTCCCTACCCCCAAACAAACCAATAAGAGCAGCGCCCCTGTGCCTGCCCCGAAAAGCTAATCCGGAATAAACAGGTTAATATCTCGCTTACTAAAGGGTAAATCTTGGTTAATCGCGTCGATTTCTTCCTGTTCCATTTCGTTAATCTCACCAATGTAGTTCCGTAAAATTTGGGTGAGGCGGACATTGTAGAAGCGATGCAGACTGTGGTTTGGTGTTGCCGGGAAACCACGCCGTTTCTTATGACGCCCACCGGCACCAGGGTCAAAAGTTTGAATGCCATTGGCGATCGCCCATTCAATCGGCGTATAGTAACAAGCGTCGAAATGTAAACTGTCAAATTCCTCAAAACAACCCCAGTAACGCCCGTACAATTGATCGCCCTTGGTGAGGCAAAATGACATTCCCACCGGATGCTTGTCATCGCCCTCCCGATAAGCAACCACTAACAAAACGCGATCGCTATAGTTCGGATACAACTGCTCAAAAAACTTACGGGTGAGATACTTACTTCCCCAATAAAACTTATCGCAGGTGCTGCTGTAGAAGCTGTAAATCGACGGAAATAACGATTTTGGAATCTCATCCCCTTTCAGGACTTCCAGCCGTAGACCCGCCGTTGTGACCGCTTTGCGCTCTCGTTTGATATTGCGGCGCTGATTGGCATTAAATACGCCTAAGTAGTCATCAAAAGTACTAAAACCGTTATTCTGCCAGATATAACTATGGTGCAGCCAACTCGTAAAGCCATGACGTTCTAACATCGGTCGCCATTCGGGATCAACAAATAGGAAATGACAGCCACTAATCCGGTTTTTGTCGCAAAAATGGTCTACTGCTGCCACCATGGCTGCGGTTAACTCATCTTCATCTTCTCCCGGCGCGATTAAAAAGCGATAGCCCGTTGCAGGGGTAAACGGCGTCATCCCTAAAAGCTTCGGATAATACCGTACGCCTAGGCGTTGAGCTAAATCAGCCCACTGATGATCAAAGACAAATTCGCCATAACTATGACCTTTGATGTAAAAAGGTGCAGCCGCAATCAACTCTCGGTTTCGCCAGACTAACAGGTGATTGGGCAGCCATCCTGTTTTCGCTGTAGCGCTGCCGGAGGTTTCGAGGTTGTTCAACCACTCCCATTCCAGAAAAGGCGTCTTCAACGGCTTGGCAAGGGCATCCCAGGCGGCTTGGGGAATGTCAGCGATTCGGTTGACCCAGGTAATGTCATACTCAGGCTGGGGTTGGTGAACCATTGGGGGAATCCAAGATAAATACTTGTTGAAATACCGACGTATTAGCAATGTCTTTTAGGTTAACGAATCTTTACTCTGAACGTCTTAAATCGTAGGGGCAGGGACAGTCCCAGATGAGAGTGAGGACACTGCCCCGGAAAGAGTGCTTCTGAGAACCCGATAATGTAGAAATACTTCCTGCTCAATTGTCTCAACACCCAAAAGTTCTAGGCGCGGTGCTACGTTTGCCAAAAAACCATCACCTGCTACGGGTGTGGGTGCGACGGCTCCACCCAAAATTAAAGGGCAAACAGTCAGCCAGAATTCATCGATTAAATCAGTGGCAACTAGAGATGCCACTAATTCCCCGCCACCTAAGACTCCTAAGCGCCCGATCCCTAAGTCGGTTAACTGTTGGAAGGCATCACGCCAATCGATTTTTCCCTTTGAGGTAGGAACGATTAAAATTCGCTCAAAACTCTCGTGGGTATTCCAGGGTTTAGCACCAACTTCTGTTGTCAGTAGCCAGCGCGGCACGTCTTGGCTAAAGAAGCGTAGTTGCGAGTTAAGATTACCTGAAGGTGAGGCAACTATTTGCACAGGCTGGGGTGGAAGTCCCTGCTGTTGCCGGCTTTGCAGCAATTCGGGATTGGAAACTCTAAGGGTTGTTCCGTAGGCGCGAAGTGTACCTGCACCAAATAAGATGCCATCCGCTAGGGCAATTTGTTTTTCCAGATGAGTTCGATCAGCAGCAGAAGAAAAGCGGGCAGGAGATCGCCTAAAGTCGGCAATTTTCCCATCGGCACTGATGGCAAGTACTACCGTTGTCTGCAGTCGCTCAATTGAGGAATGATCAGGCATAAA
>CADCTM010000872.1:4067-7128 GCA_902805485.1 uncultured Coleofasciculus sp.
CGCTCTGGATGTCAAAGCAAGTTTTAAGATTCCTAAGATTAAGCTAATTATTGTTTAAATTCTTGAGAAGGTAATCCTTGTCTCTCCACGGAGATTTTGAACAGTTTAGGATAGAAACGAGTCTCCAACAGTACAAGATTCAAAAACCTGACTGACCAAAGCCGACGATGCCAGAGGGTAAACTCTCGCTGTCTGCCAATATTTAAAATGACATCCAGCGATTGTATACTAACATCTGAATTTAGCTGTCGAGAGACTTATATAGGGCGGGTCAATCTGCATCCCACTTTCGGAGGAGAATTCATCTACTGTATTAGTTATTGCTGTATTAGTTATTGCTTTTGGGTTTTCCACTTTAATCACCCCTCATATGTTCTATGGCTAAGCCAGGTCAATCGTCCTTTCGTCGCATCCTGCTGTCGCGCCTTCTGCTACTCAGCGTGCCAGTGTTACTCGCGGGGGTGTATGTGACCTACAAAAAAGCACGCTCGACGCTTGTGGAAACTGCACGCCAAAATCTCCAAGAAAGTGCAGTCAGAAAAGGTGAGAGAATTCAAGAAACAGTGGCGGCACTAAAAGCTAATTTGGTAACGGCGAGTAACAGCGCCGTCCTAGAGTCTGAGTCGTCAAAAGATTTTCAACGATTTGTTAATCAGCTAGAGCAGCAATTACCGAATCAAATCCAGTGCGTGCAGTTGAGTAATGTTGAAACAAATGCGATCGCTGCTAGTACTTGTAAAAATAGGTTGCCTACCCCGCCTGGGGAAAAATTTCCTCAGCTTCTTGCCTCCTTGCCCTTAGGTAGTCCTAAGGTTCATGTGACGACACTACTTCCTCCTCCCCAAGCCGCACAATTTGGCTCAACCTCTAATTCAACGCAAGCCAAGGCAGTCAACGAATCGGCGAATCATCTACACTTAGTGCTAACTAGCCCGGTGTATAACACGATCGGTCAACTGCGATATGTTCTGAGTATTCAGTCCTCTCTGCTCCAGAAAGAGCAAACCAAGCAGGGTTCGTTATCGGGTTATCCGGTGGTGATTAATCAGCAGGGAACAATCCTGACACATCCCCAGCCTGAGCGAGTGGGACGCAATATTGACCAGGAGATCGAGGCGCAACCTCTGAGGCGTCTTTTGAAGAATGCGATCGCTGGACGACCGCATTTTGAGCATTTATTTTCTTTTGAAAAAAATGGCGTAGAGTTACTAGCTGGGTACACTTCAATTGAGAGTCCCATCACGGCTGAAGCTAACCAAAAGTGGGCGATTTTAGCTGTCACTCCCTTAAATAGTGCTTTGGCTGGTCTCAAAGATATTCAACAGGTGCTGCTCATCCTAACTTGCTGTCTCATTACTGCAAGCGTGTTGGTAACGGTTTATGTGGCTCGTGACTTGGCGCGTCCGTTGGAAAAACTCAGAGACTATGCTTTGAATGAATCGAAGCTGCACTCTAGCGATCGAATTCCCCATAATTTTAAAATTCGGGAACTTGACCAATTGTCCGAAGCTCTTGATGGTATGATTATCCGCCTGAGAGATTGGGCAGAAGAACTCGAAACGGCTTGGAAAGAAGCGCAAGCGGCAAACCAACTGAAAAATGAGTTTTTGGCTAATACGTCTCATGAGTTGAGAACCCCACTCAATGGGATTATTGGCTGCTTACGATTGGTTCGAGATGGCTTCTGTGATGACAGAGAAGAAGAATTGGATTTTCTCCAACGGGCTGATGATGCGGCAATTCACCTGTTGGGTATTATCAATGATGTTCTAGATATTGCCAAAATTGAAGCGGGTAAGCTGACGGTGGAAGTTGAGCCGGTTAACCTGCGTAAGTTGCTATCGGAAGTGATTAATTTACAGGCGGTTCCCATTGGGCAAAAAGGTATAGAGTTTAATACTAACGACCTGCATGAATTGATTGCTGTCCGTGCTGATCCCGCTAAACTCAAGCAGGTGCTGCTCAATGTGGTGGGGAATGCGGTTAAATTTACCGATGTTGGCAGCATCACGATTAGTACGCGCATTGAGGCTGTTGCGCCTTCGACGGCGTTTACTACACGTCCTCAACAAGACGCCAGTATCGATAACGACTCGTTGCCTGCTCTTAATAAAACCCCGACACGAGAGAAGGAGAGAGCAACGGCCTTGTATAACTCCCTAGAAGCGGTAGATGGAGGCTCCATTTCTAAAGACGAGGGCAATGGTTCACCTAGCCCAGGATTTACTTCTTTTCAGGTGGTTGTAAGCGTAAAGGATACGGGTATTGGTATTGATCCGACTCAACAGCACAAGCTTTTCCGGCCCTTTGTGATGGTTGATGGCTCGACGACTCGCAAGGTAGGTGGTACTGGTCTGGGTCTGGCGATTTCTCGGAATTTAATTGAGCTGATGGGAGGTAATATTAATCTATCTAGTAATGGGGAAGGTCAGGGCACGACTGTTGAAATTGCTTTGCCGACAATTGAGCCATCGCTGTTAATTACCCCAGAAGCGCTCAAGTCAAGCGGTGTTACTCAAATGGGTATCGCGGCTGATACTAGTATTGCCGACTCTAATGGCTCTGCATCTCGTACGTCGGTTGAAAATTAAGTTTTTAGTTCACAGTTCACGTTTAAGATTTTTTGATCGATTAGGTCTAGTACCTCTTCGTCTATAGTGGCATCAAATTTTCGGGCGAACAGATCTGAAGAATTTATTAAGTTCTCCAAGTCATTTTTACCCAAAGTAGCTGGACCCGGCCAAACTACATATTTCAAATCATCGTTGATTACTTGCTCTTTAAAGGGTGAGTTTAAAATGATTGTCTGAAAAAATACTTCATCGGAAATTCCCGCAAATTTAAAGAAGTTAATAAAGGCAGGATTTTGCTTGATAAAGTTGTTAATGTACTGGGCACACTCTTTTGAGAAGCACCAAAATGCTGAACCACAGAACGGTTTAAATCCTTCAGGAAATTTACGTTTTCTACGTAATATATTTAGGCGAATTAAGAAGGAAGACAGCGATAAAAAAGCACGTAACTTTAAACTGGAATTGGGAGGAAGTGCAATCCAGTCATG
>CADCTM010000873.1:0-5529 GCA_902805485.1 uncultured Coleofasciculus sp.
ACCCACGGTAGAGATTGTTCAGCATTCTCGGACGATCAATCGCGTGGGCAACCGCTTGTCTAAACTCCACTGTATTGAACCAGCGTGACTTAATTGGGTCTACTAAAGGCTGATTTTTCGAGTTTTTCGCTTTATTTAAATTGAAGGTAAGAAAAGTTGTACTTAATGTTGGACCTCCAATATAGATTTTAAATTTTCCCCGCTCTTCTTCATTCTTCAATAAAGAAAAATATTCCGGCGTCACCGCGAGAGTGTCCAACCCGCCAGAGCGATATTGCAGAAAACTTGTATCTGTATTTTCCACAATTTGCCAAACTACTCGCTCGAGATAAGGTAACGGCTTGCCCTGAGCATCTTTACGCCAGTAGTAGGGATTTCGCCGAAAGATTATCCGTTCGCTGGTTGTGTAACTCTCCAGCATATACATACCATTAGAAACAATTTTCTTTGGGTCGGTATCGGTTCCCCAAGTTGATAAAAATTTGAGGTTTCCACTAGCATCTTTTGTCGTTACAGATTCGCGCAACGCATGGGCAGGTAAGATAGAAATTCCGCCAGTGTAACGTAAGAAAGGCGCAAATGGCTCCGGAATTGTAAACTCAACCCGCCGCTCATCGAGTTTTTTAACAGTCGGTAAAGCGCGACTTTGACCAATTTTGAGAATGTCTCGATAATCAGTTGGAACCTTTTCGTTTAAGTAAATATCGTTATAAGTAAAAACGACATCATCAACTGTTAAGGGCGCACCATCAGACCATTTCAGCCCTTCACGCATCGTAAAAACAATCCGCTTTTTATCCGGTGAAAATTCCCAAGATTCGGCTAAAGCTGGCTGAATTTCACCTTTACCGTTTTCGCTAGTTAAGCCTTCGTAAATTAAACCAAAAACATTGCCACCTTCTTGACTGACGGCAAGGTTAAAGGTTTTGGGTTCGCTTAATGAACTATCCACCAACTGCGGCACTTGGGCGGCTTCGCCTTTAAATTGAGTAAGACTACAGCCGGAAAATGCGATCGCGCACACCAGAGCAAGTACTACACTCAAGCTACGCCGCCAAGTTACATAAATAATTGTAAAAATCATAATTTCATTTTGAGCCGCGCCCTTAGCTGATTGGCATTGTAGCGAATCAATCACTGTTCCTCACACCCCACACCCAGAAACCGCACCAACTCACAAAAACCCTTCCCTTCCACCGCCTGAGTCACATAAGCCGGTTGATAAATTAACTCAGAAGCATAATCCAAAACATTCGCAACGCCAACGGAAAGCGGAAATAGCTCAGGATTAAACAGACTGGCATCATTCGGACTATCACCCACTGTCAAAACTTGTTGACATTGCGTGTCAGGGAAATACTTCGCCAACACCTGCATCAAACCGGCTGCCTTATCCTGAGCAATCGGTTTAATATGACATTGCACAGAACTGTAGGTAAAACCCCAACCCATTGAACGACACAGCTCATCTAAACGCTTCAGTTGAGTTACTGTCAGATCGCGATTATCAAATGTCCAGTCAGTTAGGCGAAAACGGTTATCACTCGACTCTTGAATTTGAGGAAATTCTAACTTAAGCCGTTGATAAGCCTCGGCCAACTTTTGCCGATGTTCGCCTAAGTTAGTAATCGGTGTCAAGGCAACAGGTTCGCTGTCGCTGGAGTAGAAAATCCCGCCATTTTCAGCAATTGCGCCCACCACAGGCAAATAACTCACCAATCCACTCACCCAACCGGCAGAACGACCTGTAACAATGAGTACAGGAAGAGCGGCGGCGATTAAGTCTTCAAAGGCTTGAAGCAAACTAGCGGTAAACTTGCCCTGAGAAGTCAAAGTCCCGTCCATATCCGTGGCAATCAGACGCAGATTTTTAAAGCAATTATTAGTAATTTCCCGCTCAATCGGTGTCAAAGCCATAGATTATTCTGTAATGGGTGTCTTAGGCTAAATTTTTACACTTTGCAATGGCAATACTCTCTCTAGACCAGCGTAACTCTTACTACCTCTTAGAAGCTGAACGAACCGGCATTCATAAGCCGATTCTGGCAGCACTGTATCAAGCTCATTCTTCGCCGTCCCTTGCCGATGGACAAACTGGGTTGGGTATTTCTCCAGCCAATCAAGTTTCCCTGGCACAGGTTAATACTTTCCCCGAACAAGTTCAATATGCTGCTAATACCATCCGCTCTCTTACCGACAGTTTAGTGGCTCAAGGCTGGATTGGGATTGATTTATGGAATGCAAAGCAGGATTGCTATAGCGACAAGTTTCTCCAGAGTGTTGCTCAAGGATATGCACCTCTAGCAAGCCAATCCACAACAGCCCGTTTAGAAGCCTGTAACGTTGATAAGCTAAAACAAGCTTACCTGGCTGACTGGGAAACTGACTTTAAAACTCAGAAATTACCGCCAGAGCTTGTTGATTTGGAGCAAGCACTCCTGAATTTTGTCGAGCAAATTCCTGACTACTATGTTGGACTACCGAACCAACGCCAGGCAATGCTTGAGGCGGTGCGTATTTGGAAGCGATTAGATAGTCGTGAGGAAGCGATCGCTTTTCTGCTGCCGGATCAAGTTGCCGCTGCCACTAGCAATGACTCGTTACTAGATATTCCCCTGCGTCAGTTTATTCAAGGCATTGCCGCCCATTACAAAGGATATCCTCAACAACGGGAAGCGCTGCTGCGTTTAACTCACCTTTGGCGTCAGTTAAGGACACGAGAAGAAGCGATCGCATCCCTACTCACAGACACCTCCCCAGAGGCAACCCTCAGCATCATCGATCCCGCTTTAATTGCCTTCGTCGAACAACTTCCTGACGCCTACCAGGGACGTGGTAGCCAACGGAATGCTCTCGTTGAGGGATTTCGCCTGTGGCATAAACTCGACTCTCGCGCCGCCGTGCTGCTTGCTCTGGGCATCAATCCTGAACTAATTGAGCGCAGCACCATTGACAAAACAGCACTAGTTAACCTGGCAACTCAGCTAGATCGAGAACTCTTGCGCTTTGTGCGACGCTTACCGGGAGAATATCAAGAAAGCGACCACCAGCGAGAGGCTTTAATTCGCTCGTTTCAACTTTGGCGCAATCTTGCCACGAGAAATCAGACGCTTCAATTGTTAATAGAACAGACAAACCTGGAGCAAATGGTTAGTAATACCAAGCAGGCATTTCCCAAACCACGGCTTTGGATGCCCAAACGTCCCAATAATTGGACACCGGAGAATATTCAGATATTTGCTTCAATTATTGAGGATGGTAACTTTAGCTGGGTTGAGGCAACGAATGGCGGGAAATGGATGCCTCCCGACCAAGCGACGGTTGATGCTATCGTCCGCATTGCTAAACTAGCGCAACGGGCACGCGATCGCATTGGGCGACCTTTTATAATTACTAGCTGGTATCGTCCTAGCCTCAGTCCTGCCATCGAAGAGGAAACTTCTAGCCGTGAGCGGGTTGGGGATGCTCTAAGCTTTGTCTGTGAAGGTCTGAGTGCCAATCAAGTGTATTGGGCACTCGACCCTTGGTGGTTAGGTGGCTTAGGTCGTTCCCTCAAATTTCCCTACTTATGTCACATTGATGCAAGAAGTTACCGGGCACGGTGGCTAAATTAAGTGAGGGCATCAGGGTAAAAACTAGTTCATTGCTAAAAACATCTACTTTAAAACTCTTGATCTTCAATCAATGCTAAACTCTTGCCGGCGTTAGCTCTTACTTGTATTGACTCACTCGCAAGACAAATGTACGGCTTGAAAGTGCATTCAAAATAAACATAACTATCGAGTTCTAGAGCCAGTAGTGATTATGTCCACGTCTAACAGCCTCATAGAATCCGTATTAGCTCAAGCTCCTGTTAAATCGTCAACTTCAGCCAAAACAACCCACGCATCAGGGCAAATTTGGATGTTTGCGTCATTGGGTCTATTTTTACTGCTCGTTGGTTTAGCCGTTTATGGCAAACTTAAACTCGACGAGCTGGAGAAGAAGCTTAAATTTGAGCAGTTTAAAACCACAGATCTCCAGAAAAAAATCAAACTAGCTCTTAATACGATCCGGAAAATGGAAGCGAATCCGGATTTAGTTCATTCGCGAGAATTTAATTTAGATTATCTGAGAATGCGAATGGATGAAGAAGTATTCCATTTTGCAGTTGTTAATCAAATTAAAATTAAAGTTAAACAGTTAATTAGTGTAGCCTTGCGACCGACTCAGGGGAATCAAACAGCAGTTGGAATTGCTAGTGCGGGTGGGCGTCAAGTGGATGAAACGTTTGATGTAATGTATGAAACGGAAAGCGGCGGCAAGCGCACGTTGCGGGTACTTTTCCGAATTCAAATCATATTAATGAAGCTACCCACTCAGGCAACTTCGGCAACAATTGGTCAGATTATTGATTGTATTGAAACGTTTTTGAATCCGAAAGAGGAGCAGGAAACTTGGCAACCAACTATTCAAGGACGTATTGTGGCAATTCGCTGGGATCAAAAAGCGAAACCAACGCCTTTGTTGGTACTACAACAATCGAGTGAAGGCGTGAATGTTACTTTAAGAACGAAGCGGGCGGGTGTTCAGTAGGGTTTTGTTAAAGCTATAGTTAACCACATTACACTGCCCTCTAAAGCTAGAGGTGTAGGTGTCAAGATGATGAGATTTATAGTTGCAGACAAACAGATGAATTTACAAAAGCAGGGTGTTATGGAAGTACTTCGGTTGATTACAGTTACTAGTAGTGCGATGCTCGCTCTCTTATTATCTGGAAATGGACTATCTGCCTTAGCCGCACCACAGCAACCGGGAAACAGTGGACGAACATTTGCCGATTGGTGTCGCGAAAAGGCTTCTTTGAGTCCTGAAACTAAACATACTGTTGAGGTGCTGTTGAAGCAAGCAGGGACTACTGAGTGCGATGCAGCTAATCAAAAACTTTCTTCTCTCACGGAACTCAACCTCGGCGGAAATCAAATCAGCGACATCAAACCCTTGCAATCTTTGACTAACTTGACTCATCTCTTCCTCGGCTTCAATAAAATCAGCGACATCCAACCCTTGCAAGGTATGACTAATCTGACTTTGCTCCACCTCAGCAACAATAAAATCAGCGACATCCAACCTTTGCAATCCTTGACTAACCTGGATGGTCTCAACCTCAGATTCAATAAAATTAGCGACATTAAACCGCTAGAATCCTTGACTAAACTGACTTTGCTCCTCATAGAGAGCAATCAAGTAAGCGACATCAAACCCTTACAATCCTTGACTAAAGTGACTTATCTCAACCTCAGCGACAATAAAATCAGCAATATCAAACCCTTGCAAGGAATGACATCCCTGACTGAACTCTACCTCGGCGGCAATCCAATTGCTCCCAAAACTTGTCCTCTCAAGCCAGAGTCTATCTGTAATTGGGAACCCTGGAATTAAATGCTAAAGGATTATCTCAAAGATGGAACAGTAAAGCTATCTGCTTAAATCATTACTCATTCAGCGACGCCCTTTTTAAGTAGCCGTCTTCCATATGAACAATACGGT
>CADCTM010000873.1:5539-7126 GCA_902805485.1 uncultured Coleofasciculus sp.
CAGCAATATCCAAAATCCGGTTATCATGAGTCACCATCAAAATCGTGCATCCCTGTTCCTTTGCCAGGCGTTGCATTAACTCCACGACATCACGTCCTGATTTACTATCAAGTGCGGCAGTTGGTTCGTCTGCCAAGACTAATTTGGGATGACTGACTAATGCGCGTGCGATCGCAACTCGCTGTTTTTGTCCCCCGGAAAGGCTATCGGGATAGTAATTTATCCGTTCTCCTAAACCTACCTCGGTTAGCATCTGTGCGGACTTCCTAACGGCTTCTCGTGTCGAATATTGGGGGTGAAGTTCCATCGACATCTGCACATTTTGACGCGCTGTGAGGCATTTTAGCAAGTTGTGAGCTTGGAAAATATAGCCGATATCGCGACGGACTTCGATTAATTGATTTTTTGAGGCATCCCGGAGTTCTTGACCTAAGACTTTTAGACTACCTTCTTGAGGAGACCTCAAACCACCCATTAGCGTCAGTAATGTCGTCTTCCCAGAACCGGAAGGTCCCGTCATCAAGACAATTTCTCCCGGCATAATTTCTAAGCTGACATCAAACAAAATCTGTTTGCGTAGGGAACCTTTACCGAAGTAATGGTTAAGATTTTTAATTGCGATAACTGGCTCAAGGGTCTGGCTTACTTCGTCCGCCTGCGATGTTCCCGTTGCGAAAGGGGTTGGGTCGGTTTTGAGGTTTGAGCGTATCAACTTAACTAACCTACTAACATCTTTACAATTCTAAAAGATATCTGCCGGATCTGCCGCTTGGAGTTTCCGAACCGCGATCGCGCCGGAAATACAACACATAATTGCTGTTAGGATAAATACCGACACTGCTCTTGATAAAGTCATTAACATTGGTAGATTCGTCGCAGTTCTTGTTAAGTTATACAGTCCAGCCGCCAGCGCAAAACCGGGGAAATAGCCTAAAATTGCCAGAATAATTGCTTCTTGAAAAACCACAATCAAGAGGTAGCTATTTTTATAACCCATCGCTTTAAGGGTAGCATATTCTGGCAAATGATCAGAAACGTCGGTATAGAGAATTTGATAAACAATTACCGTACCAACAATAAAGCCCATGCTTGTGCCGAGAGCAAAAATAAAGCCAATCGCTGTCCCCGTTTCCCAATAGTTCTTCTCAAAGGCAATAAATTCTTCTTTGGAAAAGATTTTGACATCTTTGGGCAATTCGCGTTTCAGATTATTTTTAACCGTCTCAACATTTGCGCCATCCTCTAATTTAATCACCCCAATATCAATTAATCCTGCGGTGCGATCATCAAACACACGCAAAAAGTTTAAATCGCTGGTGATCATGTTACCATCAGCGCCAAAGGAAGCCCCTAAAGTAAATAAACCGCCGACTCTAACCCGGTGTCCCTCGACTTCCGTTGTTACAATTTTTCCTTGATTAAACCACTGCGAAATTGGTCCAAATTCTGGTCTAGAGGCGTCATCAAATAAAACGACATCCGAAATTTTAGTTGCCTCTAAATTTTTTTTAACTCGCGGTAAGTCTAAGACACTATCTTTTGGATTAAATCCTAGAACAAGAATGCTTCGAGTGCGCCTTGTTTCTG
>CADCTM010000874.1 GCA_902805485.1 uncultured Coleofasciculus sp.
GGTTCCGTGCTTCGATTATGCCAACCAGGGACTGTAAATCAAAATTGCGATCGCCTTTACTCAGGCAAATCCCCGAACTAATCACCGTAAAATCACCCTTAGAAATCGCCGACGAGTACAAAAAAATACCATCGCCTTTCTCAATTTTTCCTGATCCGGCGTCAACAATGGCGAAGTAAGAGGAGGTAGATGCACCCTGATGACAACCTTCGGCTTCTCGCTGAGGGTTTTTTATTGGAAATTTCAGCAAAAATGCGATCGCCTTTCTCAATTTTTCCTGATCCGGCGTCAACAATGGCGAACAAAGAAATTAATAGATGCACCCTGATGACCGCCCTCAGCTTACCGCTGGGGGTTTTTTTATGGGATGTGCGATCGCTATTCTAAAAAACCGAGACTCGACCATCATCTTTAAGATAAACGGTGCGCTCGCCTAGAGGACGCCCACCAGGACGCACTTCAACACGTAGTTTTTTAGTCGATGGTTTGAGGAGATTAACTCTCAAAGGAAGCCCGAGCGCATCCCACATTACCAAAGAAAAATTCGGTTCCGTCGTGCCGCCTCGCACAAAAGAGCGTACTTGTCCCGGACTAATCGAAAGGGGATCAGTGCCAGCTACCTGTTGCAGTTGCACAACACTTTGCGTCAAATTAGCCACCTCAACCGTAATGCGTTGTCCTGGGACAAACCGGATCGGCTGTCGTCCGCAACTAGTCGCCGCCACACAAGAACGGGCGGTTGCGGGATCGTTGGGTAAATTGATGCTAACAAAAATAGCCGTTGCGGCTAAGACGGCGGGCAGAAGTTTAGACATAGAAGAGACTGATGGCACACCCTCAACTTTGGCATAAATCTGCCGATATTTGGCGAATCGGAAGTTAATCAGAGGTAATAGCGAACAGTAGTAACCACGCGACTTTTTTTCGCCCGCAAAGCGGCTTTTAAGAACAAGGTGGTTTGATTGTGCAAAAGACTCTCCCACCAGTTGCGCGTTACAAAAGCGGGGATGATTACTGTTGACAAAACACTCGGATGCTGTTCTTCATACTCACCCACAAAATCAACAATTCGAGATACCACCGAACGATAGGGCGAATCGATAATTACTAAAGGAATATCGCCTTGTAACTGTTCCCAACGGGCTTGCAGCTTTTCCCGGTTTGTCGTCCCAACATCGACATGAACGGCAATAATTTCATCGGCAATACTGCGGGCGTATTCAAGTCCCTCCAGTGTCCCCCGGTTCAGTTGACCGACAATAACGATTGCTGGGTGAGTAACAATATCGGCTTTTGGTCGAGGTATATAACTTCGAGGCGCTACACCATCAAGAGTCAGGCGACTTGCAACGTATTCATAGTGCCGCCGAATACCCAAGAAAAGGCTGACTAACAACGGGATCGCAACGACGACAACCCAAGCGCCTGCGATGAATTTTGTGCTTACAATCACGCAGAGAACGACGAATGTGGCAACGGCACCGATGCTATTCATAATCGCGCTAGGACGCCAACCAGAGGTACGTTCCTGCAACCAGTGGCGTACCATTCCCCCTTGAGACAAGGTAAATGAGGTGAACACACCCACGGCATAGAGAGGAATAATGGCAGTAGTATCTCCTCGAAAGAGAATCACCAAAGCCGCCGCAGATAGGCTCAGGAGGATAATGCCGTTGGAATAGACTAAGCGATCGCCTAACAGTGATAATTGTCTGGGCAAAAAGCCGTCCCGTGCCAAAAAGTAGCAAAGTCTAGGAAAGTCGGCATAGCTGGTATTGGCAGCTAACAGCAAGATTAACAGCGTCGCTACTTGGATAAAATAATAGAAGGGCGAGCCATCTCCGAGAATTTGCCGCGCCAACAGAGAAACTAAGGTTTCTCCTTCTTTTGGGACGATGTGATAAATGTTCCCTAAGTATGTGATACCAATAAACATAATGCTTAGAATCACGCCCATGTAGAGCAATGTGAGACGAGCATTTTTCCACTCAGGCTCTTTAAAAGCTAAGACACCATCAGATATCGCTTCTACTCCTGTAAGCGCGGCACAGCCTGCCGAAAAAGCTCTCAAGACGAAAAACAAAGTCACTTCTTCGTTGATCGGGAGTTCCGGATAACTTTGAGGAATTTGTTCAGCACCAATTACTTGTTGATACAAACCCAAACCAATTAGAACAAAAATACTGACAATAAAAGCATAAGTGGGGATCATAAAGATCTTGCCGGATTCCTTAACTCCCCTGAGATTTGCCAGCATCACCAAGAAAATAAACAGCAAGCAAAGCTCGATTGTAAACGGCTTGAGTTCTGGAAGGGCAGAAGTTAATGCCGCTGTTCCGGCTGAAATACTCACCGTCACCGTTAGAATATAATCAATCATCAGCGAGCCGCCTGCAACAAGGCCCGCATAAGTCCCTAAATTCTCACGAGCAACGATATAAGAACCCCCACCCTTGGGATAGGCGCGAATTGTCTGTCTGTAGGAAAGGATAACCAGCACCAACAGCACCACAATTATTGCCGCAATCGGAATCGACCAAAATAGAGCGCCACTCCCGGCGGCGACCAAAACAATTA
Source organism: uncultured Coleofasciculus sp. (assembly GCA_902805485.1). GTDB lineage: Bacteria > Cyanobacteriota > Cyanobacteriia > Cyanobacteriales > Coleofasciculaceae > CADCTM01. The sequence continues at coordinate 2,578 of CADCTM010000874.1, forward strand.
AAATCTCTTCAGTTGCATAGGCAACCGAGGAAAGTGCATCAGAAGAAAGAACCGCCAATCCTTCAGCGTTACTCAATCGTTCTTCAGCATGAGCGCTTGTCGGTAACGTTTTACCGACCAAAACTCGCTTAATTTGAGAAAAGAAGGACATATCTAGTCCACCTGGTAGACGTTTTTCCTGCCGCTCTGCTGTATTGATTAACCAAGCACCGAGCGAGTATTAATGAATTTTACAGATTCAAGGCTAAATGATACCGTTTTCCGATTGATCTGCAACATGATCAACAACCGCTCAAGAGAGCAAATCCCCAGAAGGGTCTAACTTTAAGGGATGTTAACGCGATTAGCTCTCTGGATCTGACCTGAAAAAAGATCCTGACAGATGTGACTGATATCGGTAAAGTAGTAGCGTATTTGTGTAACAGCTCAGATGCACTCGGTAAAGTGTGGCAATTGTTGAGGTGGGTAGTTTAGCGTGAAGTTAATGACACACCTCGCGAGCAAAAAGCTCTGATCTATGGAGCAATTCAGATAAGGGTATTGCCACATTTGACTTTTGTAGTAGAAAATACGCCAGAAAGTCCTGTCCTGAGAAGGTAGACATGAAACTCACCTTTGCTGTAAGGATAGGGTAGATGCCGAAAATTGAATGATTGTGAGGATTTTAACAGTGAGATCAAAAATTATCGTTACCTTGATGCTGGGCTTGATGACAGCGCTGTCAGCTTGCCAGCCGCAGTCAGAAACGCCAGGCGGAGGTGCTTCACCTGCCGACTCTCCTGCGGGAACAGTTTCGCCTGCTGATACACCTGCGGGAACGACTTCGACACCTTCGGGAACGACTTCGACACCCTCGGGAACGACTTCGACACCTTCAGGAACGACTTCAACACCTTCGGGAACTGGTTCTACTTCCACCCCTAGTTCTACAAGATCACCTTCACCTTCTCCCTCCTAATACCGTCATCTCTACCACTAGTTTTTTCTCGTAGAGACTCATTCACCAAGAACCACTAAAGCAGTCGCAGCTGGGAATCTATGTTATCCCCAAGCTGCGGCTTGTCTTTAATAGAACCGACCCCAACCGCTTGCGGCGGCTCAAGGTCTAACTTGTTATTGTCATTCCCAGCTAGTAGACGTTGTGCGGCTTCGAGCATTTGCGCCGTAATATCCTTAAGGTCTTCTCGGTTATCCAAATAAGTTTTTAAAGCATCTATTGGGTTCATGCTGCTACCAACTCCCAATTCAGGTAAGCGCGGTCGAGCCAATTGACTGACTAATTCCGGGCGAATTGTATAGCTGTGAGCGTCACTCAATGATTGATGTACGACCCCATTGTCGATTAAATCTAGTTGCTCAGAACGCAGTTTATAAATTAACCGCACTACAGCCTCTTTAATTTCTTTCTTCCCAATTGCCTTAAGTAATGCCGCTTGGGGATCAGCCGCTTGAGAAAGATCCACTTCAATTGTCCGAAAAGTACGCACTGCTAAGGGACAAAACTCCCAATTCGCGCGGCCGCGTTCCAACTCCAGCATTACATAGCCTTTATCTTCCTTTTCTTCACTAAAATCTACCCGCTCAATGCTGCCTGGATAGACGACAGGCGGGTCATTTGACTTATTGAGGTTCTGGTGGCGGTGGACGTGACCAAGTGCTACATAATCAAAGCAAGGTCGAGTCAGCATCGAAAGGGGAATTGTAAAGCCCTTACCGACGGCTAGAAAGCGTTCCGCGCCCAAATTCGCATGGTCTGCCATTAAGTGTGCCAAGAGGACTGTCGGCACTTCTGGGTCAAGGCGGCGCACTTCCCCTTCTAATACCGGGTCGAGGCGAGAAGTCAATAACTCATTCACCTCAGCAATTGCTAGCCCTTCTGTTTCGGGACGAGTCAGCAGCGTCGAGCGAGTCAGCCAAGGCAAGGTAATCACCTGCACCGGACCACTACGGGTTTCAATGCGATGGGTGTCAATCGAGTCGCCGACGATAAATCCAGGCACGCCCAAAGTTCGATAAATACATAAGCTGGCGCCGCCCTGACCTTGTGAATGCTGGTCATGATTCCCGACTAGTAAAACTGTTGGAATTTCGGCATCAACCAAGCGGCGAAACTGGCTAGCAAAGGCTTGCTGAACATACGGCGGCGGGGTGGCGTCAGGAAAAGCATCACCCCCAAAAATTACCAAATCTACAGATTCTGCGATCGCCTTATCAATACATTGAGTCAGGGTATTGACAAAATCCTCTAATCGTGTGTTTAATCCCGTAATTGGATTAATCCGTCCGTGGGAAAAACCACTTCCCATATGGATATCAGACAAGTGAAGAATTTTAATCATGCCGTTTATTTATCAGTCACTAGTTAAATCCGTTGCCTCATTATTGGGGTTTTCCGGAATTTCAGGATTTGGAGTTTCCGGAAATTCTGGCAGCACTCGATCTAGTGCCTGATAGATAATCTTCCGTTGTTCGGCATCATATCCCCAAGTTTGGAGAAAAGTTTTGTAAGTACCGGCACCTGTCACCGCACTTTCCCGTAACGCCAACGCCAATTCCCGGACTTTAGGCAGTTCAACTTGTTCAATCAGGCGAGTTGTACGCATTCGCACTCGGTCTGATCCTTGTGCCATTTGTTCGTTATTCTCTCGACGATGGGTAACTGCCATTGCACTTGACATTGCCAGATTTTTCACCAAAAGTTCCGCCACAATATCCGGTGATGCTTGGAGAGCTTGGATCACTTCCTTTGAGGCATGATCAGCTAAAGTACCTTCAGAAGTGAGGTAGGTAACAAAAAAACCTCTAGCCCCATTTTCACTTTTTACTAATTGTGCGATCGCTTCGCCGACTCCCAAGGGGCTTGTTGCTTCTGCACTTTCTCCCTGTAATTCCCCCGTCTCCATTTGGGACATCAAGGACTGGGTAAGAGCGATCGCTTCTTCAAATGTCACTGGCTTTGGAATAATCACGCAAGTTCTTCTTCTTGGCGGTTCAATCTCTTACTGTGATGATACTCAATTGCCGCCACAATCTCTTTTTTTGCTAGCAATTATTAATAGATAAATTGTCCCAACAGTTTCAGTCGTTTGAAATCAATTATGCTATCTTTAGACGAAATCACACAATTTTTAAATCAATATTTTGCCGTTCATCAGTTCAAAGATGATCAAGGCGGCGTCTATCGTAGCTCAACCCGCCCAGTTCGTCGAATTGGTTTAGCATTAGAATCGTGGACAGAACTTGCTCAATGGGCAAACGAGCAACAACTGGATGCTCTATTTTTGCATAGACCCTGGAAGCTGCAACCCAAACAACTAGAACCTGATGTTGGTGTAATCTCTTATCATCTTGCCTTTGATGAACGTCTGACATTAGGATTCAATCCCAGACTTGCCGAAGTTTTAGGTATGTCACAAATAGAAGTATTCGGTGAGAAACAAGGGCGCGCGATTGGAATGCTCGGAAAAATATCACCTCAAAGTTTTGAGAATTGCTGTAGTCATATAGACGGAATATTTGGCGGAAAGGATAAAGCTTATCCTGGCAGTTATGAGCAAATCTCGCGAGTTACCGTAGTTGGTGCGATGACAGAGGCGTTGGTAGAGGAGGCGGCATTACGGGGTGCAGATTTGTATATTACCGGGCAATGGAGAGTGCCGGCTGAGGCAAGTGTACTGGAAACAGGGATTAATGTTATTGCCGTCGGTCATCGTCGCTGCGAGGAATGGGGATTAAGATCTCTCGCTGGGCTGATGCGGGAACGTTGGTTTGGACTTCAAGTAATTTGTTCCCCATCAAGATGAGTAATTTTTTCTCCCATCCCAATTTTTCCTGATAGACTCCACTGACTCTGTATGAGTTGATATCAATTTTACGACAACAGTATTCCTTCTGGTTACTGTGGTTTTTTGCAGCTATATTCTTGTGACTTTTACATCCCGTACTAACACTTTATTAGCTGAATAAGGCAACATTTATGCGTGTTTCAAATGTTGCTATTTATACGCTAACTGCCTTAGCGGCATCCGAGTTAAACTCTCAAGCAGATGCGACTTCTAATGTAACGCTTCCTTCACCAGAGACGGCAAAAAATTTCCTTGCTGAAAACAAAACAACACCAAAAAATACAGCTAGTACTTCTCTTAATGCCATCGCACCCCCTGAAATAGAAGTCCAACCTTTTGCCAGGGTAGCTATTGAAAGTTCAGCGCTTAAACAAAGTCGGCAACAGTCCAATTTGGTTGTGGATGATGCCGTTAAAGTTTCTCCTATTTATACTAATATTTTCACCCCTCCCATTGATGAAATTAGAGCTAGCTTGCCGCCAGGATTAGTAATTCGCTTACCTGCCCAACTTGTTTTAAGCGCTCATCTCAAGGCTAATAATAGCCAGTATAGTGTTGAAATTTCTCCGTCAATTGTGCCATCTGGACTAACAGTAACTCTTTTCAGTTGCCGCGAAAAAACTCCATCTTGCTTTGTTGGCAGTTTTGCAACGGCAGCAAAGAGTCCTGTTAATATT
>CADCTM010000875.1 GCA_902805485.1 uncultured Coleofasciculus sp.
TTTCTAATGCTTTAGGAGAAAAAGTTACTAAAAAAGGTTTAAAGGGAGCCTTAGAGCGAGTAGAGAAGCAGAAAAAAATATATATATATTATAGAGTGCAAGAGCCAGATTTGACACTTGCCGCACAACTGCAGGAAGCGATCAAGACTTCTGGAAATCAAGCATTTTTAGCAACAGTTGGCGTAAACCCTCCCTTCTGCCATCAGCCAAGAGAAGATTGGTTTGCTCACACTGATGCCATATTAAGATTGTGTGACTATTTTTTGCTGCTTTTATCTCCCCAAGCGGCAGTTAGTGAGATGGTAATTGAGGAGTTACGGCGAGCCAAGGAATTACGTGATTCTCGCCCTAACAACAAACCCGTGGTGTTACCAATTCGTGTGAACTGTTCCCCTAGCGAACCCCTAAACCATGACTTACGTAGCTATCTCCAAGGAGTTGGACAATGGGAGTGGAAATCAGCCGCTGATACGCCAATTTTGGTTAAAGAAATCTTAGGTTTATTAACTGATAAAGAGATTAAAGAATGGGGAATTAAAGATTTATATGATTGGGAAAATGTCAACCCCCAAAAAGATAATTTTACCCCAACAGCGATCGCGTTTGAAGGGCCACCCTTGCCTGTTGCTGAACCAGAATTGCCAAATGGTCAAGTTCGCCTCGCTTCGGCATTTTATGTAGAGCGAGTTCCCTATGAAGCTCAATGTTATCGAGAAATCTGCAAACCCGGAGCATTGATTAGAATTAAAGCCCCCCGGCAAATGGGCAAAACTTCCTTAATGGCACGAATTCTTGATCAGGCAAAAGAGCAGGGTTGTCGCACCGTACCCTTGAGCTTTCAACACGCTGATACTTCAGTTTTTACGAATTTAAATGAACTTTTACAATGGTTTTGTGCCAAGATTACTCGAAAGCTAAAACTACCTCATCAAGTTGATGATTATTGGAGTGAAATGTATGGTAGCAAAGATAACTGCACAGCTTATTTTGAAGATTTTTTATTATCAGGAACTTCCGCGCCATTAGTGTTGGGTTTAGATGAAGTTGATCGCGTTTTTCAATACCCAACAATTGCCGACGACTTTTTTGGTCTCCTCCGTGCCTGGTATGAAGAAGCTGGTTATGGTGATCCTGATAGTGATTTGTGGGAAAAACTGCGCCTAGTGGTGGTACATTCAACAGAAGTTTATATTCCCCTGGATATTAATCAATCACCGTTTAATGTCGGACTACCGATTGAATTGTCAGAATTTGCACCCCAGCAGGTGCAGGATTTAACCCAACGGCATGGACTGAATTGGAGTACAACACAGATTGAAGAACTGATGTCAATTGTGGGAGGACATCCTTATCTCGTGCGGGTAGCTCTTTATCACATCGCGCAACAGGAAATTACCCTCGCTCAACTATTAGATACAGCACCAACCGAAGCGGGACTTTATGGCGATCATCTGCGCCGACATTTATGGAATCTGCAACAGCATCCAAAATTAGCTACCGCTTTTACTCAAGTCGTAACCACAAACGCCCCCGTAGAATTAGAATCAATGCTGGCGTTTAAGTTGCACAGTTTAGGTTTAGTGCAGTTGCAAGGTAACTTTGTGATACCACGCTTTGATTTGTATCGTCAGTATTTCCGTGAAAAGTTATGCGCTCAAGTTCGGGTGACAGCGCCCCCCGAACCAATAGTAACGCCCAAAAAGGTAGGGTGACATAATTCAAGAGATGTTAGCCCCTAAAACAAACCAGATGACAATCTTAAATGCCAATCTTGTTGTTGTAAAAAAATTCCAATGAACAGGAAAGCTCGAACCTGGTTCATCTACTTTCTCTGTCTAGCAATGGTACTCCTAATCTTAAGGACTCCTCGCCCTGTGATAGTGAATACCCCAACGCCCTCAGCATCAACTGAGTTACGTGGGGTTTGGTTAACCAATGTTGCCAGTCCCGTCCTCTTTATCCCTTGGAGAGTCAACCATGCGCTGCATCAGTTGTCTCAGATGAACTTCAACACTGTCTACCCTGTAGTTTGGAACCGAGGACATACCTTCTATCCTAGCGCCGTCGCCAAACGAGTCATAGGTCGCCCTCAAGACAGAATGCTAGAATTACTGCGATTTGGACAAGATGTTTTGGCTGAGATTGTCAAGCAAGGGAATAAACAGGGATTGAAAGTTATACCCTGGTTTGAGTATGGCTTCATGACACCGCCAAATTCCGCCTTAGCGCGACGCCATCCCGACTGGATTACCGTTCGTCAAGACAGCACGAAAACCCTCAAAGAAGTTCTTGATGAACAGCTCTTAATCCAAAACGTGCCGAAATTTATCCGCAATGGACTGGTTAGTAAGCAAGTTTGGCTCAACCCGCTTCACCCACAAGTGCAAAAGTTCATCCGCAACCTGATTGTGGAAGTGGTTACGAAGTACGATGTGGCAGGAATTCAGCTCGATGACCACTTTGGCTTGCCCGTAGAACTCGGTTACGATGCTTTTACAGTTCAGCTTTATAGACAAGAACATCAAGGACAAAGCCCTCCAAATGACCCACTTAATGAGGAGTGGATGCGCTGGAGGGCGAATAAGATTAGTGATTTCATGCAACAGATTTTCAAAGCCGTTAAAGCGGTTAAACCGAATGCGATCGTCTCTTTATCTCCTAATTCCCAAGATTTCTCCTATCGAGCTTATCTCCAAGACTGGCAATATTGGGTACAGCGGGGTTGGGTGGAGGAGTTAGTTGTACAAATTTATCGAGATGACTTGAAAAGTTTTGTCACTCAATTGTCACAACCCGCGCTTGAGGTGGCAAGGCGTCATATTCCTGTCGGTGTAGGGATATTAACAGGAACCTGGGGTCGTCCGGTTGATATTGCCCAAATCAGTGAGCAAGTAAAGGCAATTCGCGATCGCGGTTTTGATGGCGTTTCTTTCTTCTACTGGGAGAGTTTATGGGGATATCTCGCTCCTGAGTCACCGCGCCAGCGTCGAAAAGTTTTTCAAGCACTTTTTCCGGCTTCAGCCAAACCTCATTAAAACGGCTTCTTGAGCCGTTTTAATGAGGTTTATTCAACTAGAAATTCCGACAAATCACACTCATGAGCGACATCCTCATAAAACTACTTAAAAATGAATCTGGCGTTTGGTTGCAGTGGGTATTCGTAACAATTGTTGGTTTTTTGTTGAGTTTATATTGGGTTGAAATCGGTGAAAGAAGTGATCTTCGAGCGCTGGAAGGAGCAATTGGCGGTATGGCAATCGGGTTTGCTCAATGGTTTCTCCTCAAGCAACGTTTCTCTCAAAGTGGGTGGTGGATCGTTGCCAGTATGGTTAGCTGGGGCTTGCTGGGAGGCAGTGGAATCGGTGCGTTGGGCTGGGTTGCACCGAAAGTGCTGTCTATTCCCGTCAGGCTCGTTTACGGCACAATCGATGGGGCAATTGCTGGGGTTGTCATTGGAGTTGGGCAATGGTGGGTTCTCAAAAACCATGTAAAACGAGCTTGGTTATGGATACTCTTCAGTATCGTTGGCTGGACAATGGGATTAACCTTTGCCTGGGTAGTGGGAGCCGTTTTGCGGGGGTTTACGGGTATCTTTTTGGGTGAGGTGGTGGGTTTGATTTTCGGATGGTTTATCTTTGCTGCGATCACAGGAATTGCGCTTTGTGACTTTGCAAGAAGTGCTACCTCAAGCAATACATGAGTCACGCCACAATGGAAGGATGAGGCACAAGTATTCACTATGGCAGGGCATCGGGTTTTTAACCTATAGGCACTATGAGTCTACACAAAGACACTATTACTAAAGATACTAAAGAGGAAAACCCAGGTCATCACTATCAAGTTGGTTGGTGGACAGTTGGGGGGCATTTGCGACTGGATGCGCCTAGCTATGTGGTGCGGCAGGCGGATTTTATCCTTTATGAAGGATTGAAAGCTGGGGAGTTTTGTTATGTGCTTAATTCCCGGCAGATGGGTAAAACGAGCCTGCGGGTGCGGACAATGCACAAGCTGCAAGCAGAAGGAATTGCCTGTGCAGCGATTGACTTAACGAAGATTGGTAGCCAAGATATTACACCAGATCAATGGTATGCCGGGGTGATTCGGCGTTTAATTGTGAGTTTTAATTCGTTTATCGCGGCGGATAAAGGAGAATTTAATTTAAAGCAGTGGTTACGCGATCGCGAATATTTATCTCCAGTACAGCGTTTGAGTGAGTTTATCGAACAGGTGCTGCTGCCTTCAGTTAACCAAAAAATTGTAATTTTTGTCGATGAAATTGATAGTACTCTCAGTTTAAATTTCCCTGCTGATGACTTTTTTGCTTTTATTCGTGCTTGTCATGAGTATCATAATCTAACGTTTGCGCTTTTGGGAGTGGCATCTCCTTCTGATTTAATTCAAGATAAAAAACGTACACCGTTTAATATTGGTCGAGCCATTGAATTAAATGGGTTTCAGTTACAAGAAGCCCAGCCTTTAATCGAAGGATTGGCTTTACGAGTTAGTAATCATCAAGCGGTACTAGAAGCGGTATTAGATTGGACGGGGGGTCAACCGTTTCTTACCCAAAAGTTGTGTAATTTGATTTTTAATTCAGAGTCGCCCATACCTACCGGAAAAGAGGCAGAGTGGGTAGAAAACTTAGTCCAGACAAGATTAATTGAAAATTGGGAAACTCAAGATGAGCCGCCTCATCTCAAGACAATTCGCGATCGCCTTTTGCGAACTGGTAAACGCACAGTTTCCTTACTAAAGCTCTATCGACAAATTTTACAACACTCGCTCGACATCCAGGCGATGCCCCTACTCGCTGATAATAGTGCAGAACAGATGGAGTTGCGCCTATCCGGATTAGTCGTTAAACGCGACGGTGAATTAGGTGTTTACAATCGTCTTTATCAAACTGTATTTGACTGTAATTGGTTAAATAAAGCCTTAGCTGATATACAGCCGGATTTTTTGCAAATTGTTGCTAGCCAAGAACAACGGCTCTTGTCCATGCTGGGTGTGATGGACGGCAAAAACTTTGATGATATTCTTTATGAAATTTTAGGTTCAGTTCTTCTTAAAATGGGAGAATTGCTCAGTGTAGACCGCACGACTATTTATCTTATAGATGAAGATAAAAATGAAATTTGGTCAATTATTGCCAGAAATCAAAGCGATAGTTCTCCAGAAGTCGAAGTTCTAGCAAATAAAGAGATTGTTGGTTTAGTTGCCACTCTCAAAGAGATGGTTAATATTCCTTATTATTTTTCGGAAACTTCACCAGAAACAGCCCAAAACAAAGCAACGCTGAATGGATACGTTACCTATACACTACTCGCTTTACCGCTTTTAAATGAAAAGGGAAATTTAGTCGCAGTCGTTCAGTTAACTAATAAACTTAAGCAACCGAATAATCCGAGCGATCCACTGTTAGAAAAAATTGATCGCAAAGGCTTTACAGAAGCCGATGAAAAACAATTTGCCGAATATGCTCCAGAAGTTAAACGCATTTTAGAACGCTGCCAATCTTGTTATAAATTAACTCAAAGACTACAAGCTTCCGAAGCCCTAACAGAAGCAACGCGATCGCTTTCTCAAAGTAGTCTAGATTCTGAAGAAGTCTTAGGGCGAGTGATGGAGGCGGCAAAAAAACTGATGAATGCCGACCGAAGTACCCTATGGTTACTAGATCGTAGCGGAGGGAACCTGTGGACAAAAATACCTCAAGCTGATGGTTCATTAAAAGAAATGTTCGTCCCTATAGGTGTGGGCTTTGCCGGAAAGGTAGCAGAAACTGGCGAAATTATCAATATTTCTTTTGACCTTTATAACCATCCCGATTCGGAGAATTCAAAAAAGTTCGATCAGGCGACAGGGTATCGGACTTGTAGCTTACTTTGTATGCCAGTTTGGAGTCCTGATGGTGAATTACTAGGCGTTACGCAATTAGTTAATAAGCGTAAACAGGGAGCGTATCCTGATTATAATCCAAGCGATTGGCCAAAAGCCCCCGAATGTTTTAAGGCTAGCTTTGACGCTAATAGCCAGAAATATATGCAGATATTTAATGCTCAAGCTGGTGTTGCGCTGCAAAACGCTAACAAGTTTGCAACAGTTAAACAAGAGGTAGAAACTCAGCAACAAAATGTTGTTAGTCAAACTCTTGCCATGCTAAATAGTGTCATGGATAACCAAGGTTTTGATGACATTCTCGATGCAACTTTGCGTTCGATGACAATAAAAATGGGAAAATCATTAAGTGCAGACCGAACGACGATTTTCTTATTAGATGAAGATAAAAATGAATTTTGGTCAATTATTGCTGAAGAAGATGAGGAAGGCGAACACTCTTTAGAAATTCGGATTCCTGCGGATAAAGGCATTGTCGGAGAGGTGGCAACCCACAAGCAACTTGTTAATATTCCCTTCGATTTTTATGACGATCCACGCTCAATTACGGCTAAAGAGCAAGACAAAAAAAATGGTTATCGAACCTACACAATGTTGGCATTACCAATGTTAAATGAAGGCGGTTATTTAATTGCCGTTGTTCAGTTACTTAACAAGTTAAAGCGAGGGTACAAGCGAACAGCTTCCTTAGCCGAAAAAATTGACGAACAAGGGTTTACAAAAATCGATGAAGAAAGATTTGCCGAAAATGCGCCGCTGATTCAAATGATTCTAGAAAGCTTCCGTTCTTATCATAAAACAGCGAGAGGACAACGAGTAGCCGCCGCACTAATGGCAGCAACACGCTCAGTCAGTCAAAGTAGTTTGGAACTCAAAGAAATCCTCATCCGGGTTATGGAAGCAGCAAAGAAATTGATGAATGCCGACCGTAGCACATTATGGATGATAGACCACAAAACCAATGAATTATGGACAGAAATTCAGTTTGAAGACGGTTCAGAAAAAGAACTCCGAGTCCAGGTTGGAAAAGGTTATGTTGGGAAAGTTGCAGAAACAGGTAAACCCCTAAATGTGCCATTTGATCTGTATGGTCATCCTGATTCTGAAACCGCTAAACAGACTGATAAAAAAAGTGGTTATCGCACTTATAGTTTATGATGTATGCCTGTTTTAAGTCCTGATGGAGAATTAA
>CADCTM010000876.1 GCA_902805485.1 uncultured Coleofasciculus sp.
TAAGCGATAACCAAAACGTCACCCTCTTGAATTCAGTAATTTCAACGACTGCCAAATCAAACGAATATTTACTCAGCTTATAGGATTTCCATCAAATCCATGTAAAGCAATAGCCTGACTTGAAAAATGAAACAACCAACAATAAATAACTAATAACTAACAAGAAATAACCAACAAAAAATGACAGAACCCACCATACGCGAACAAAGCTATCGCTACTTTCTCCAAGAAGCACCGGAACTGCTGCAAGTTTTAGAACAAGAATTGCTGAGTCTTCGAGAGGGCTACAGTATCAACAAGGTCAACACCTTAATGCGGGCTACCCATACCCTAAAAGGAGCAGCCGCCAGTGTTGGGTTGGAGACGATTCAAACGGTTGCTCACTCTTTGGAGGATATTTTCAAAGCTCTTTTTAACCCCGATTTGTCAATTGACCCCGAAATTGAGGCGTTAATCTTTGAGGGGTTTGAGTGTCTCCGCTTACCTCTAACCGCTGAATTCACGGGAGGGCAAGTCAATAACGCTGAGATTCTTGACCGAACTGCTGCTATTTTCGCTCAACTGCAAGAAAAGCTGGGGGACTGTTTTGGTCAGGAAGCTTACCTCCCTAGTTCCGTAGAATTGGGTTTTGATTTAACCCAGTCTATCTTTGAAGTGGGGGTCAGCCAGCGATTAGATGAACTTGATGCTGCCATAACCCGTGCTAACCCGGAGGAAGTGGCTACCATCCTCCGCACTCAGGCAGAGGTTTTCATAGGATTAGCAGAATCCTTGAATTTACAGGGGTTTGGAGCAATTGCTCAAATGGCGATCGCTGCTTTGGATATAGCTCCTACTCAGGCAATGACTATTGCTCAGATTACTCTGGCAGACCTCCAAGCTGGACAGGCAGCCGTGCTAGTAGGCGATCGCACCCAAGGCGGTCAACCATCCCCAGCATTACAGCAACTAGCTAGACTCAACATCGGTACTGTTAACTTAGAGTTGAGCGCAGGTGAGTTACACGAATCCGAGTCGCTTTTGAATGAATCAGAGAACGAGGAATCAGGCAACTTGCTCCTAGAGACGATCTGGGGAGGAGAAGCGGTGCTGGATTCCCATACCCCTGATCAAACTGACCCAGTGCCAGCCAGCTCTACCTCAGTAGATAGCTCTGAGCACGTTTTTTCTTCAATGCCAGCGTCGGTTGCTGACTCAGCAAGTTGGTCGCCAGAGGAGCCAGAGGTTAAAATCCCCACGTCCCCATCCCGCTCAGTCCGAATTGATACTACTCCCCTTTCCCAGAACGACCAAGTTTCTGTATCTCATACTGTGCGGGTCAATGTTGAGCATTTAGAACACCTGAATACCTCAATTGGGGAATTGCTAACGAACCAAAACCGCCAGACGCTTCAGAACGAGCAACTGCGTGGGGCGGTGCGATCGCTTGTCGTCCGCCTCCAGAAACACCAGCAACTGCTCAACCAACTCCATGAATGGTCTGACCGCAAGTTCATCCCGCAACAACGCTGGACTGCGCCTGGAAACGATTGGCAGTCCCATCTACCTTTCGATTCCCTGGAACTAGATCGTTATGACGAAGCCCAAATTCTTGTTCAATCGGTTTTAGAAGATGCTTTCACGTTAGCAGAAGCTAGTGAAGCGATCGATCTGTTCGCAACGCAGTCCAATCAAACCCTAGAAAAACAACGTCGGTTGTTGACGAGTACTCGTGATGCCCTAATGCAAGCCCGGATGTCTCCATTAGGAGGTATCTTCGGGCGCTTCCACCGCGTTTTACAGCAGTTGGAAATCAGGCACAACAAGCAGGTAACGCTAGAACTTTATGGGACTGAAGTCCTGGTGGATAAAGTGGTAGCTGAAAAGCTCTATGACCCGCTGCTGCACTTGGTTCGCAATGCCTTTGACCACGGAATTGAGTCCCCTGAAGTCCGGCAACAACGGAGTAAGTCAGAGTTCGGTCGCATTGAAATTTGCGCCTCCCAAGTTGGCAGGCATTTAGTGATTGAAGTCCGGGATGATGGTGAAGGGTTGGATTTTGAACGGATTCGGCGACGCGCAGTAGAACGTCAACTGATTTCTGTGGAACAAGCTAGCCGTTTGAATGAGGCTCAACTCACGGATTTACTGTTTGAACCGGGCTTTTCTACAGTGTCTGGAGTCAATGAACTTTCTGGACGGGGTATTGGTCTGGATGTAGTTCGGTCGCAGTTGGAAGCCTTCCAGGGTTCGGTCATGGTTGATTCTGAACCCTATCGGGGCACAACGTTCACACTTCAAATTCCTTTGAGCCTAACGATCGCTAAGTTACTTTTGTGTCAGGCAGGTAATCAAACCTATGCCTTATTTGTGGATGCGATCGAGCAAATTCTGATTCCTCAAGCACATCAGCTTCGCTGCTGGGAAGGTGGCAAAGTCCTCCGATGGAACAAGGTGGCTAATAACGACAATTCAGCAAGTCCACGCGCATCTGAGCAACTCATCCCGGTACAGCAACTCTCGAAACTCCTCAATTATTTTTCAGAGGTTCCTGACTCTTTTGTCTTTGAGCCTCAGCAACCTTTTGTCCCTCAGGGACAGATGATGCCAATCATTCTTATCCGTAACCAGGGGACATTTTTAGGTCTGGAAGTAGACCAGTTGATCGGAGAGCAGGAATTGGTTATCCGTCCCTTGGGGGCGACGATTGCGCCGCCAACCTATGTTTATGGGAGCAGTATTTTAGCTGATGGTCGGCTGACACTGGTGCTTGATGGGGCTGCGTTGATGCAGTACGTATCTGAGCAACAGACTGTTAGCAGTACCGCTTCTTTACCGAATAGCTATAGGGCTGATGCACTACCTTACACAACCACTGCGCGCGCTTTGGGAAGTTCCACAGACCCAATACTACCGTCCAGGCAAGAGCAACGGCTATTACCTGCCTCTTCAACAGCACCCAATTCAGATATCAGGGCAAGACGAGACAAACTCGTTCTCGTTGTGGATGACTCAATCACCCTACGTCAAACTCTAGCTCTGACTTTGCAGAAGGCGGGTTATCGGGTGCTTCAAGCTAAGGATGGTTACGAAGCGATCGAGCAACTTCGACACCGCACAGACATCGAGTTAGTGATCTGCGATGTCGAGATGCCTCGAATGAATGGGTTTGAATTTCTGAAGCACCGTCAGCAAGACTCTGTTTTGGCAGACATTCCTGTTGTCATGTTGACCTCCCGAAGCGCATCGAAGCACCGCTTGATTGCTACGGAGTTAGGAGCAACAGCCTATATTACGAAGCCTTATCTAGAACAAAAGCTCTTGGCAACGCTAACTGATGCAATTGAGAACAACAAGCGAAATTCTGTTTTATATGAGAGTTAGGAGAGGGTGATGCACAACGAGTCAAAAGTAGGCAAGTTTATTGTTTTTAAGATTATGGATTATCTCCTGGCACTTCCCATTGAGGAGGTGCTAAAGGTAGTAAATTGTTCGCCTGTAGCTAGCAGCAGCATAAGAACAATGGGTTTTGTCCAGATGGGGCGACATATGATTAGGGTTTTAGATTTGCACCAGCGCTTTAGCATTAGTAATTTACCTCAATTACCTGCTAACCAACTTTTTTTAGTGATTACCCGTGGTTCAGGGGAAGAACTTTGCGGAATTCCAGTGGATGAGCCTCCGAATTTGGTAGAGTTACCGCTAGACATAATGCGAAGGCTTCCAAAGTCACAACTTGAAAGCAATCGTCTCCTTGAGCTAGTCAGTCATGCCGCTGTTTTAGCTCAGGAAAACGTGACAACAACAATTTTTTTACTGGACACCACATTCCGCAGGTCTCTGAGCAAAGTAGATAAGTACGGGTCGTGACAACTCTTAACCGCGACAGAGGACGAAGTAAGGCTTGTTGTTCAGCTAAGTTACTACTCTCTTGTTTCTCTAAGAATTGCCAGTAAATCGCTCAAGCTCGTTTCTTCCAGATGATGCTAGCCATAAACAAAATGTTTTCTTTTCATTGAGTTCTATCAATGGCTACTAGTAAGGACGTCGCTTTTTTGTAGCAAGTCTGAATGATGCACTTAATTAAGGGAAATCACAACAGCCTGACGGGGTGACAATCAATCTGAAGGTTTGATTGTCACCCCTGAAATCTTTGAGACTTCGTTGCTGTTTCTACCTGGTTGAAATAAAGCTTTGAGGTTCCTCGAAACACTTGGTTAGAATACTTCTGTGGCAATAAACTAGTCAGGGGCTGGTGTTTCAAGACGCACGACTCGTAACAATTGAAATCAGTTGACGCCCTGTGCGGAGCCAGGTAATTTGGAGATTACGCGACGTTGGATCGACTTTAACCGATAGCGAGTCTCACGAGCGTCTTGAATTGCACTTTCCCTAAATACGCTTTGGCAATACTTAACCTATTGAACACCCGGTCAGCGATAAATTCAGGTGTGGCAGTGATTGCTTTTATTTGTGCCTGAATTTTTGGAAGAAAACTATCCCGAATTCCTAGCGGCGCAGTGCTAACCTCCTGAAACCGCACCTCAAAACTCACCGGTTCATTGAGAGGACGACGATTAATTTCAAACCCAAGCGTCACAACCGTTGGCGCAAGTCGGGCAACCTGAAAGACTAATGTACTCGTAACATTCCATTCCCCTCCATCTAAGCAGGATAAACCAAATCCCCTTCTGCTGCACTAACGGGCGGTTTAGCCTCCCGACGCGCAAACTGCGCCAGACGGTCAACCAATTGCCCTGCCTGCGCTGCACAACCCCAAGGTAGCAAAACCAGAATTAAATATAATCCGCAAATTCTCCTCACCGTAGCTTTGCTCTTCATTAAAGATTAAAAATTACAACGTTTTAATCTTTAATTTATAAAAATCATTGACTACTCGACTGGTAATGGTTCCCAAACTTCGCCATATTGTTCCCGCAGCGCCTGCCATGCTGCAACCTGTCCGGGTGCGTATTCCCCAGGTTTCCCCCATTGCAGAAAAGCACTTAATGCGGGTTCATTTTTCTCATCGAGAAAGCGAATGGCATAAGTTGGGAAATTTCCTCGTTTGGCTTCACCCACCTCAAATTTCACCTGTTTAATGGCATCCATATTCAAGTGAAATTCCAAAGTGTCTTTATGCATATTGGCATACTTACCCTTGGGCAACTCGGCATAGAACAATTTTTCGATTGTGTCCTTCGCTTCCAGAACTGCTGCACTACTGGTTACAATCAGGCGTAACATTCCGAGAGTTTCACAAGCTTCCAAAAATTCTTTCAGGGTAGGATTCATGAAATTAGATCTATAGTTAAGGATGAGAAACAATTACAAAGTACCAATAAAATTTGGATACAGCTAATCTCAATACATTTATCTATATAGAGAGAAACATTTATCAAGATGTTTCTTACACTATGACATTTCAGTGTTAACTTTCAAAAGAGAAAACGATTCGGCTCGCTCTCACCGAATTTGTGCCCACAGCATGAGTGAGTTTGACAGCGCCAAAAGCTAAACACTCCGCATTTACCGTTTGAAAAATGAGCCGGATGAAACTCGTCACCCAACTTAGTCGCTCGCTGGCAGCCTCGTATATCTTCACAGGGTCTCTGGGGATTTTGCCATCTCAGGCACAACCAATTACACCAGCAACGGACGCTACTGGCACAAGCGTCTCGCCTAATGGCAACCGTTATGACATCACTGGCGGTAGTCTTTCGGGTGATAATGCCAATCTTTTCCATAGCTTTAGTCAGTTTGGTCTAGATGCCGGTCAAGTCGCTAACTTTATTTCCCAACCGAACATTCAAAACATTTTTAGTCGAGTTGTCGGCGGTAATGTCTCCAGAATTAATGGTCTTATTCAAGTTACAGGTGGCAACTCCAACCTGTTTTTAATGAATCCTGCGGGGATTATTTTTGGTTCTAATGCCAGTTTGAATGTACCAGCTAGCTTCACCGCAACAACAGCTACAGGTATTGGCTTTGGGGGTGGTAGCTTTAATGCGATTGGTTCAAGTGACTATACCTCGCTGGTTGGGACTCCCAATGCCTTTGCTTTTACAACTCTGCAACCTGGAGCAATTATTAATAGTGGCAACCTGGGTATAAATTCTGGAAGCTTAACCTTATTAGGCGGCACTGTTGTCAGTACAGGACAAGTCTCGGCACCCAGTGGTCAGATTACTCTTGCGGCAGTACCTGGTGGGAGTCTAGTGCGGCTGATTCAGCAGGGACAACTACTAAGTCTGGAAGTAACCCCCCTGGCAGACAGCCAAACACCACCGGGAAGCGGGACATTACCTGTTGTTGCTTTACCCCAATTGTTGACAGGTGGGAGTGGAAGCAATGCTACTGGACTAAGGGTGAATAACAACGGACAGGTAGAACTGACGGGATCGGGTGTTCCGGTGGTAAACGGCGATGTGGTAGCTAAGAGTGTCACCGCGCAGACGGCAACACTATCATCAACCCGTAATCTGACTTTGGTAGAAAGCCAGCTTTTGACAACTGGGGACTTAAACCTACAGGCGCAAGCAACACTGTACGTGCGGGATAGTATTGAGAATTTATTCAATGCTCAAGCGGGGGGAAACCTTTATATTCAAGGAAATCAAGGCATTGATATCTTAGCCCTGAACCATGTCCAGCCAGCGTTTAGGAGCGGCGGTAACCTGAGTTTAGCGACGAATAGCGACAATGGCATCTCGGCGGACGCTAACTTTAGCAGTGGTGGAAATTTTTCAATCCTCAACTTATCATCCGGCAGTCCTGGCAACTTTTTCAGTGTTGACGACCCGATCATTAGAAGCAACGGTAATGTAAGTTTTGGTAACTATCGGGGGGCATCACTGAAGATTGTGGCGACAGGTACTGTTAGTACTGGCAATATTGACATCACACGCCCTAGCGTTGTCAGTAGTATTCCGGCTAATGATCCAGATTTTATTGCCTTGACGACCAAGCGATCGCTAATTATTAACGCCCAAACGGGAAGCATCACAACGGGACACATTAATACGAGTTCTCCCGATGCCAATGATGCGGGTTCTGTTGCCTTCACGGCTCAAGGCAATATTAGTACTGGCAATATCAGAACCAACGAT